>JBICIB010000740.1:0-5234 GCA_043101415.1 Planctomycetota bacterium JB042
CCCTCGCGGAGCTGGTTGCGCATCTCCTCGGCGGCGTCGACGGTCATCCCGTCGAAGTCGACGACCACGCAGTCGTCGGCCTCGGCGAAGAAGCCCTCGATCTCCGTCAGCATGCGCTGGTTCAGGACGTTCGGCATGGTTCGGTCTCAGCTGATGTCGACGGGGACGCCGGCGCCCATCGTGGTCGTGACGAACACCTTCTGGATGTACTTCCCCTTCGAGGTCGTCGGCTTCAGGCCGCGGATCGTCTCGACGAACGCCTCGATGTTCTCCTTCAGGGCGTCCTCGGCGAAGCTCGCCTTCCCGACCGGCGCGTGGACGTTGCCGCCCGCGTCCGCCCGGAACTCGATCTTCCCCGCCTTGAACTCCTTGACGGCGCCCTCGACGTCGGGGGTGACGGTGCCGGACTTCGGCGAAGGCATCTTCCCCTGCGGGCCGAGCACCTTGCCGAGCTTCCCGACCACGCGCATCATGTCGGGGGACGCGATGGCGACGTCGAAGTCGAGCCAACCGTCCTTCTGGATCTTGTTCGCGAGCTCGTCGTTCCCCGCCTCGATGGCCCCGGCGGCCTTCATGCGGTCGATGTCCTCGTCCTTGCAGAACGCGATCACCCGCATCTCGCGGCCGATCCCCCGCGGCAGGCTGACCGCCCCGCGGACCATCTGGTCGGACTTCTTCGTGTCGACGCCGAGCTCCATGGCGATCTCGACGGTCTCGTCGAACTTCGCCGGCTTGAACTTCTTGATCGTCGCGAGCGCCTCCTCGAGCGAGAGGGGCTGGTGCCGATCGGTCAGCGCCTTGTTGGCGCGGTGTCGCTTGCTCTTGGTCGCCATCTCACACCACCTCGACGCCCATGCTGCGCGCGGTTCCTTCGATCATCCGGCACGCCGCCTCGACGCTCGCCGCGTTCAGGTCGGGCATCTTCTTCTCCGCGATCTCGCGGACCTGCGCCTTCGTGACCTGGCCGATGATCTCGCTGCCGACGACGCCCGACCCCTTCGCGAGGTTCGCCGCCTTCTTGACGAGGACCGCGGCGGGCGGAGTCTTCAGGGTGAACGTGAACGAGCGGTCCGTGAAGACGGAGATCACGACCGGGACGATCGTCCCCTGGTCGGGGCGCGTCTTGTCGTTGTACTCCTTCACGAACTGGCCGATGTTCACGCCGTGCTGGCCGAGCGCGGGACCGACCGGCGGCGCGGGCGTCGCCTGCCCCGCCGGGATCTGCAGCTTGATGATGGCCTTCAGTTCTTTCGCCATGACCGGTTGCTTCCTAGAGGAACGCGCTCAGATCTGTTCGACCTGGGAGACCTCGAGCTCGACCGGCGTCTCGCGACCGAAGATCGTCACGATGACCCGCACGAGCATCTTCTCCTCGTTGACTTGATCGACGACGCCGTTGAAGTTCTCGAACGGCCCTTCCTTCACCTTGACTCGATCCCCGACCGAGCAGGGGATGTTCACCCGAGGCTTCTCCTCGGTGCTCTTCATGCCGCCGAGGATCCGGTCGACCTCCTCCTGGGACATCGGCTGCGGGTCCTGGTCGGACCCGACGAAGTCGCCGAGCCGCGGGGTCTCCTTGATGAAGAACCACAGGTCCCGGTCGATGTTCCCGTCCGCGTTGTAGAGGTCCGCCTCGACGAGCACGTACCCCGGGAAGATCTTCTTGTGGACCACGCGCTTCTTGCCGCGCCGGATCTCCTGTTCGGTCACCTGCGCCACGACGACCTGGGGGATCTTCTCCTCCAGGGCGTGGGTCTTGATCCGATTCGACAGGGATTCGCGCACGCGCTCCTCCATGTTGGTCGGGACCCGGACGACGAACCACTGCTTGACCATCGGAAAGACCCGCGGACGCCGAGCGCCGTCAGAACACCACGGTCTCGAAGAACCGGGACAGGATGATGTCCGCGCCGGCGAGCAGCACGAGCATCGTCACGACCGTCACCACGACCACCAACGAGCCGTTCCACGTCTCCGGCCACGACGGCCAGGTGACCCGCTTCAGCTCTCCCTCGGTGTCGATCAGCAGATCGGCCAGCTTCGGGTGGTTGATCGCCTTCCGGATCACGAGGAACGACACGAGGAACACCGCGACCGAGACGGCGAGCCGGCCGTCGAACGGCAGCTCGAGCACGGGAACGGTGAACCCGAGGTCCTTCCTCGCCCAGTCCCACGAGAGGAACGCGTACAGCGTCGCCGCGCCGTAGTACGCCAGCAGGACGAGGAGCCAGAACGCGGTCCCCCGCGTGATCCGACCCTGGTCCTCCTTGTATTCGATGATCCTGAGCGCCATGGGGCGTCTCGATCCTCCGTGAGCGCCGGGCTCCGGCTGTCTCGCGCGCGAACCGGCGGAGGAGGACACCCTCCCCCGCCGGCCGCGCTGGTCCATTCCGCTACGCGATGATCTTGGTGACGACGCCGGCGCCGACGGTCCGGCCGCCCTCGCGCACCGCGAAGCGGAGGTTCTCCTCCATCGCGATCGGGTAGCCGAGCTTCACCTTCAGCTTGCAGTTGTCGCCCGGCATGACCATCTCGGCGCCGCCGAGCAGCTCGACGTCCCCGGTCACGTCCGTGGTCCGGAAGTAGAACTGCGGGCGGTAACCCTTGAAGAACGGCGTGTGACGGCCGCCCTCCTCCTTGGAGAGGATGTACACCTCGCACTCGAACTCGGTGTGCGGGGTGATGCTCTTCGGGATCGCGAGCACCTGGCCGCGCTCGATCGCGTCCTTCTCGACGCCGCGCAGCAGGAGGCCGACGTTGTCGCCGGCGATCCCCTCGTCGAGGGTCTTCTGGAACATCTCGACGCCGGTGCAGACGGTGTTCGAGATCTGCTCGGAGAGCCCGACGATCTCGAGGTTGTCGCCGACCTTCACCTTGCCGCGCTCGATCCGGCCGGTCGCGACGGTGCCGCGCCCCTTGATCGAGAAGACGTCCTCGACGGACATCAGGAACGGCTTGTCGACCTCGCGCTGCGGCTGCGGGATGTACGAGTCGAGCGCCTTCATCAGCTCCTTGATGCCCTGACGGGCGTCCGGATCGCCGTTGTACGCGCCGAGGGCGTTCCCCCGGATGACCGGGATCTCGTCGCCCGGGAACTCGTACTTCGAGAGCAGCTCGCGCACCTCGAGCTCGACCAGCTCGAGGAGCTCCTCGTCGTCGACGAGGTCGCACTTGTTCAGGAAGACGACGAGCGCCGGGACGCCGACCTGGCGCGCGAGGAGGATGTGCTCGCGCGTCTGCGGCATCGGGCCGTCGTCGGCCGCGCAGACGAGGATCGCCCCGTCCATCTGGGCCGCGCCGGTGATCATGTTCTTGACGTAGTCGGCGTGCCCCGGGCAGTCGATGTGCGCGTAGTGGCGCTCGTCCGACTCGTACTCGACGTGCGCCACCGCGATCGTCACGGTCTTGGTCTCGTCGCGGACCGTGCCGCCCTTCGCGATGCTCGAGTAGTCCTTGAGCTCCGCGAGTCCGTCGGCCGCCTGGGTCGCGAGAATCGCCGCGGTCAGCGTGGTCTTGCCGTGGTCGATGTGACCGATCGTACCCACGTTGCAGTGAGGCTTGGTCCTCTCGAACGTACCCTTCGCCATCAGACGGTCTCCTTAGACTTCGCTCAGCCGGTGGGCCCTCTCCGGGCCCCCGTTTGGATCTCTCTGTCGTTCGACTCCGCGTCGTCGCCACTCCGGCGAGCGATGTGCGAACGATGTCTGTGGAGCGGGTGATGGGAATCGAACCCACGTGGCCAGCTTGGAAGGCTGGAGCTCTACCATTGAGCTACACCCGCCGCTCGTCGTTCAGCGTCTCTCCGTGACCGGCGGCTCCGTGATCGCTTCCGCGTCGAGTCGGCGTGGATGGTGGGGAGTGAAGGATTCGAACCTTCGTAGCTTGACGCAACGGGTTTACAGCCCGTCCCCATTGACCACTCGGGCAACTCCCCGCGACGTTCCACTCCACGCTGGAGGCGGCCGCGAAGCCACCTCGAACTCGGAATCCGATCTGGAGCCAGCGGCGGGAGTCGAACTCGCAACCACCGGTTTACAAAACCGGAGCTCTACCGTTGAGCTACGCTGGCGACATCAGTTTTCGTCCGAGGACGAAGCTGGACACATTAGGGTACGTCGGACCGAAGTCAAGCCGGTTTCCGACGATGGATGCAACGTCGCCGGACCGGTCGCCGCCCGCCCGGAGCCCGCGCCCCCCCTCGCGCGCGCGCCCCCGAGACCCGGCCGGTCCTCCCCGGCGTCGCGCGCCCGGCGGCATCCAGTTCGTGGACCTAGCCGATCTCGGCGCCGAACTCCCCGCCCCCTCCGAGCGCCTCCCCCACCGTCCGGCGGAACTCCAGCAGGTCGAACGGCTTCCGGACCGCGCCGACGACGTTCGGGAGGAGCGCGAGCCGCTCCCGCGTCCCCTCGTCCAGGTCGGCGCTGACGATCACCACCGGGACCTCGGGCCGTCGCTCGAGCAGGCGCCGGGCGAAGTCGAGCCCGTTCAGCTCGGGGATCGAGAGGTCGGTGAGGACCAGGTCGACGTCGGGTCGCTCCGCCGCGTCGAGCGCGCTCTCGCCCCCGCCGTGGGTCTCGACCTCGCAGCCGCACCGCCGGAGCACGTCCCGGATCAGCAGGGCGATCGACTCCTCGTCGTCGATCACCAGGACCTTCCGGCGCGGCGCGTGGCCACGATCGAATTCGAACATCGGAGCCCCCCGGCGCCCCCGGCCCCTCGATCGTCTCGAGCCGGCCGCGGGCCGCCATCGCCCGACGGAACGGAGTCGATTATGGCGCGCCGGACGGCGGGAACAAGGAAGGATCGACGGGTGCCACCTCGTCGAAGCCGACGGTCATCGACATCGAGCGGTACGTCACGATCACCTTCTCGTCGCGGCGGAGGACGCGCTCGACCCGGCAGACCTCGTTGTACCGGGGGAGGTGGACCCGATCTCCGGCGGAGAGCGAGCGGAAGAACCGCCGCCGCTCCTCGGCGAGCGGAGAGGCGGCGAGGGTGCGCCGGATGGCGTCGACCAGCTCTCCCGCCACCCCCGCCGCCCGGCCGCCGAGCGAGAGGAGCTGCCGGCGCGGCCCCTCGATCTCCTCGGCGAACCGCCGGATCCGCTCCTCCGCGGCCCGTTCGGCCATCCGCGCCAGCGCCGCCTTCTCCCGGTCGACCTTCTCCCCCTCCGACCGGGCGTCCGAGAGGCGCTCCCCCGCCTCCCGCCGGTCGCGGGCCGCCTCCTCGCGGAG
>JBICIB010000741.1:0-4871 GCA_043101415.1 Planctomycetota bacterium JB042
GGGAGGGGGTAGAGAGCGCCTTTGAGCCAGCGACGCCCGAACCGATCCAGGCGAACCCGCCGACGTGCAGCGGAGCGAAGGGAGTAGAGCGGAGCGGGCGGACCGACCTCCAGCGCAGCCGCCGACGTCGAACCCGGCCCCGCCGTGCCCGACACGCGTGCCGCCCGTGGAGCGTGCCGAACGCCCCCTCCCTCTCCCGATCCCGGCGGACCGTGGCCGCCGAACGCCCCGCGGCCGAATCCCCGTTCACCGCCCCGCGCGCAGCGGACCCCCGCGAAGCGGCCCCTCGCTCCACGCGCAGTGGACCTCGCCCCGCGCAGCGGTGTCACAGCCTCGCGCAGCGACTCCAGCCCAGCGCAGCGCCGCGCCCGCCCTGCGCGCAGCAGTCGCCCGATCCGCGACCGGTCGACGCCCCGCGCGCAGCGGTCACAACCTCACGTTGAACACGCCCTTCATCGCGAAGCCGAACAGCAGTCCGACGACGCAGAAGATGATCATCCACGGGTAGAGGTCGCCGTCCATGCCGAGCATGTCGGAGCGCTGGTGGTGGTCGACCTTGATCCAGTCGACCTTGTCGGCGGTGCCGAACGCGCCCTCGGCGGGGAACATCAGGGCGTCGAGGAGGGAGGCGGACGCCTTGTACTTGCCGGGGGAGATCTTGCGCATCGAGGACTCGGCGTCGATGCGTTTCGCGTACGCCTGACCGTCGACCGTGACGGTCACCTCGTGCGCGCCCTCCTCGGCGACGCGGAGGCGCCAGGCGACGTCGCGGGTGTCGAGGCAGCGGACCGGACCTTCCTCGACGACGAGGGCGCCGTCGGGGAGGTCGAGCGTCACGGGGTGCTCGATCGGGTCGAGCCCCTCCGCCAGCCGCGCCTCGAGGACGACGACGTCCCCCTTCTTCAGCGGGTCGAAGCCGTAGAACGCGTCGAACTGGAACAGCACCGGGGCGACGACCACGATCATCGGGATCAGCGCCACGGAACAGCACGCGAAGTAGAGGAAGTTGTCCCGGAAGAGGCGGACGATCGCGCGGGTCAGCACGCCGAGGTCGTCCTGGAAGAGCCGGATCTCGTGGAGGCTCCCCCAGAGGCGGTCCTTCACGGTGGCGATCTTCTCCTGCGGCGACGTCCACTTGAACAGCAGCAACAGGACGACGCAGAGCAGCGCCGAGATGATCGACAGCCCGAGCCAGGGCGGCATCCATCCGAAGACGGCATCGACCGCGCCGAAGAGGGCGTTCATCGTCGAGTTGAGGGCAGCGACCATCGCGTCCATTCCGGGTCCGTTGTGCGCCGATCCGAGGGGGCGCGGGGACTACGAGATGTAGCCGAGCCCGCGCAGCTTCTTCTTGATGTCCTCTTCCGACTCGCCGGCCTCCTCGAGCTGCGAGATCTCCTTCTCGAGCGCGTGGTGGATGAACTCCTCCGGCGAGGAGTAGCCGGCGATCCCGGCGTACTTCTTGATCTTCTCCAGCAGGTCCTTGTCGATCTTGACCTTGGGGCCTCCGAACATGATGACTCCTTGATGTCGTCGGGCGATTACCAGAGGGGCTTCCCGACCATGTCGTCGGGCTTGTCGATTCCGTACTCCTTCAGGAGCATCACGGTCAGGTCGTACAGCTTCGGGTCGGTCGCCCGGAGCTCGCGGTTCGAGAAGAGGACGCCGGGGACGAGCTCGGCCGCCATCAGGTGGCAGCCGGACCAGGCGTCGAGGTTGTCCTGGATCAGCGTCTCCGGGACCTTCCCCTCGACCGAGTCGTTGTCGTTCCGGACCTCGCGGCTGAACCCGACCACGATCTCGGGCGCGTGCGCCATCGCCTCGCCCGTGTAGATGTCCTTCGAGCGGTTGACGCGGAGCGCGACCTTCTTGCCGGTCTTCGGGTCCTTCTCCCCCTGCAGGCGCTGGACGATCTCGTCGACCAGCGCGTCGGCGTCGGCCGGGTCGACGATGCCCATCGGGTCGCGCCCCTTCAGGTTCAGGTAGATCGTCTGGAACCCGAAGTTGAACGCCCGGGTCTTCGTCCAGTCGATGCCGCCGAGGAAGTCGATCGTCCGCGGGTCCGGGTCGTCCGGGCTCTTCCGCTCCTTCAGGACGAGGTATCCGTTCCGCTCCAGCCAGGTGTTCAGGCTGAACTTCCGATAGAACGGCGAGAACCCGTGGTCGGACATCACGATCAGCGTGTCCTCCGGGGCGAGGAGGGCGCGCGCCTCGCCGAGCACGCGGTCGAGGTCCTGATAGAGCCACTCGATGAACCCGCTGTTCTTCAGGTTCGTCGTCTCGGCGTGCCCCGGGTGCGCGGCGTCCATGCAGCGCCACATCATGTGCGAGTTCAGGTCGATCGAGCTGAAGTAGTAGAAGAACAGCCCCGACCGGTGGTCGCCGAGCAGGTCGACGAGCATCTTCTTGCGCCGCTCCCAGAGCGACGTCGAGTACTCCCGGAACTCGTCGTCCGAGAGGACGTTCTCCTCCAGCGCCTTCGTGTTCTCCGGCATCCCCTTCGTCTCGAACAGGCCGTACCGGTCGGCCAGCTCGCCGGCCCAGTCGGAGGGGGTCGAGATGTCCGCCGCCGGCGCGCGCGGATCGAAGTTGATCGAGTCGACGAAGAGGCGGAAGGTGGGGCGGACCGACTGCAGCTTGAACCGGGTGATGCCGGGGATCACGACGAGGTACGGGATCACCTCGAAGTCGACGGTGACGTAGTCCGACCACTCGCCCTCGCGGAGGACGACCGACGTGAGCCCCTCCCCCTCGCCGACCTGGATGCGGACGAGCGGTTCGACCGGATCGATGTCGACGCGGAACGGCGCCGTCGCCTCGTCCGCCTTCTCGGTCGGCTTCGGCGGGCCCTTCAGCTCGGCGGTGAACGAGTGCGTCCCCTCGTAGATCGAGACGTTGATCACCTCGCCGCCGCTCGCGCCCTCCTCCTGGTCGACCGCGAACTGGTCGTCGGTGTAGACGAAGTACTTGCCGTACCCGCCGGCGAGGTCCGGCGTCCCCATGCCGCTGATCGTCCGCTGCTCGCTCGGGACGGGCGGGAAGTTCGCCGGCATCTTGTAGATCGTCGCCGGGACGCCGTGCTCTTCCAGCGTGACCCAGAACGGCTTCCCCTTCCGCTTGTTGAACGAGTCGCCGCCGGTCACCGGGACGACGATGTCGCCGACGGTGATCGTCTTCCCGATCGGCTCGGCGCCGGCGATCGAGTCGACCGGCGTGAACATCCAGTCCGGGTTCCCCTCGGCGTCGGTGATCTCGGTCCACTCGTGCTGGAGGAAGTCGAACACGCCGTGGCCGCCGGGGTTCCGGCCGGTGATGAAGTTCGACCAGGCGACCGGGCTCTCGGGCGGGATCGACGTGCCGAGCGGCGAGAACGACCCCTCGTCGGCGAGCGCCTTGAAGTTCGGCATCTTCCCCTCGGCCATCAGCCGGGAGACGACGTCGGGGTCCATGCCGTCGATCCCGAGGACGACGACCTTGTGCTGCGGCTCCTCCTCCCCGCCGCACCCGGCGAGCAGGAGCGAGACGGCGAGGAGGGCGGGGACGGAGGAGAGCTTCACGGCGGGGTCCTCTGCGCCGCGCTCAGGTGAGCGCGGGCTCCTTCTCGGTCTGCGGCTTCGGCGGACGCTCCTTCCAGGGGCTCCCGGCGAACAGGCTCTTCCCGTCCATGTGGGCCGGCGGGTCGATGCCGAACAGCTTCAGGATCGTCGGCGCGAGGTCCATGATCCGCGCCTCCTCGGTGTCGATCGGGCAGTTCGAGAAGAGGACGCCCGGCACGAGGCGCGGGTCGATGCAGTGGTCGCCCGACCAGCTCTTCGTGTTGTCCTCGATCACCACGTCGTCGACCTTGCCGGTGGCGCAGTCCCACGAGGCGCGGTAGCCGATCTCGTACCCGATCAGCAGGTCGGGCGCGTTCGACACGTACGGCCCCTTCATGTGCTGCTTCGTGTCGAAGATCTCGCGGACCGCCTTCTTCTGGTCCTTGTCGTCGAAGAGGGTCAGCAGCTTCTCGCGGATCTCCGCCTTCAGCGCCTTCTCCTCCTCGCCCGGCTCGACGATCCCCTTCGCCTCGCGCCCCTTCAGGTTCAGGTACATCCCGGTCAGGCCGAGCGCGAACGCCTTCGTCTTCGACCAGTCGACGTCCTGGAACCACTCGCGGCTCTTCGTCGCCCCCTCCTTCAGGTGGAGGTACCCCTCCTTCATCAGCCAGGAGTTGAGGTTGACGCCGCGGCGGAAGTTCTTGAAGCCGTGGTCGGAGATCACCATCAGCAGCGTCTTCTCGCCGCACTTCGCGAGCGTCTTCTTGAGGAGCCCGTCCATCCGGACGTACAGGTCCTCGATGACGTCCTTGTGCGTCTCCCGGTCCATCCCCTCGAGCGCGGGGTGGGTCGGGTCGGTGTAGCGCATGAACATGTGCTGGATGCGGTCCGTCGCGTCGAAGACGCAGGCGACGAACCCCTCCTTGTTCTTGTCCATGGCGTCGAAGAACATCTTCTCGCGCTCCTCGTGGATGAGGTACGCCTGCTTCAGGAAGGTGTCCTCGTCGATGACCCGCTCGTTCAGCGCCCACGTGTCCTCGGCGAGCCCGAGCGTCGCGTACGGCCCGAACTTCTTGGCGAGGTAGATCGCGTAGGTGAACGGGTGCGAGATCGGCATGGCCGGCTTCGCCGGGTCCATGTGGATCGGGGTCATGTAGAGCTTGAACTCGGGCGACAGCTCCTGGATGCAGAAGCGCGCGATCCCGTTCACCTTCAGGCCGAGGCCCGGCTTGAAGGTGACGTTCACCCACTCCGAGTACTCCTTCGGCCGGAGCGTGAACGTCTGGTCGCAGACGTCGAGCGTGGCGGTGCCGGCCGCGTCGTCGATCGTGACCG
>JBICIB010000742.1:0-4663 GCA_043101415.1 Planctomycetota bacterium JB042
CTACGCCGGCCTCCAGGACCTCCGCGCCGCGGCCCTCGGGCTCGACCTCGCGGACGCCGCGGCGCGCGAGATCGGCGCCCGTCGCGACGCCGGCGCGCGCGGCGCGCGGGAGCGGTACGCCGGCGACCTCGCGCGCGTCCTCGCGGAGGCGCGCCGCGTGCTGCGGCCGGGGGGCGCCTGCGCCGTCGTGGTCGGCGACTCGATCGCGGGCGAGGCGACGCCGGTCGAGGGGGATCGCGTCACCGAGGCCGCCGCGGAGACCGCCGGGCTCGAGCTCGCCGCCGCCGCGTCGCAGGACCGGCCCGCGCTCCCCCCGGCGCCCGCGGTGCCGCGCCGCGAGCACGTCCTCCTGTTCCGCCGCCCGGCGGCGCGCTGAGGTCGGCTCAGCCTTCCCGGAGCTCCGCGAGCCGCGCCCGCATCGCGGCGACCCGCCGCTCGTGCTCTTCCCAGACGTTCCGCTGTTCGGCCGGGTCCTCGAGCAGGTCGTACAGCTGCCCCTCCGGCTCGCCGGGCGCCGCCGCCCGCCGGGCCGGCATCGTGAAGCCGCCCGACCCGAGCCCCTCGATCATCTTCCACCGCCCGCTCCGGAGCGCGAACATCCCGTCGTACGAGTGGTTCACGAGGTCGATGCGCGCGCCGCGGCCGCCCCGGAGGGCCTCGAGGAACGACACGCTGTCCTCGGCCGCGCCGTCGGGGACCGACGCCCCGGCGATCTCCGCCAGCGTCGCGAACAGGTCGTGCAGGCCGACCAGCGCGTCCGACTTCGTCCCCGCGGCGACCCGGCCCGGCCACCGGACGTACAGCGGGACCCGGTGCCCGCCCTCGTGGATGTCCGCCTTCATGCCGCGCCAGCCGAGGTTCGCGTCGTGCCCGTACCGCCGCACGTCCCGCGGCCGCCAGTGCGAACCGTTGTCCGAGGTGAAGATCACCAGCGTGTCGTCGGCCTGTCCCGTCCGGTCGAGCGCCTCGAGGAGCGTCCCGACGACCCAGTCGATCTCCGCCACGAAGTCGCCGTACCACCCCGCCTCGGACGCCCCGACGAACCGCTCGGCGGGGACCCACGGCGTGTGCGGCGCGGTGAGCGGGAAGTAGAGGAACCACGGCTCGTCCGGCGCGTCGGCCCGGCCCTCGACGAACCGGACCGCCTCCCGCCCGAACCGGAGCTGGCAGTCGACGAAGTCGAACCCCGGCGCCATCGCCCCCGACCGCCAGAACCCGCCGCCCCCGTCCCACCGCCGCCGGCTCCCCTCGGTCCACTCCGTCGGGAGCGCCTCGGGGACGCCGTCGCGGACGTACATGTACGGCGGGATGTCGAGGGTCGCCGGAAGGAGGAGCGACTCGTCGAACCCGACGGTATGGGCGCCGGCGTCGAACCCGTCCTCCGGCACCTCCGTGATCTTCTCCGCCGACCCGAGGCCGAGGTGCCACTTCCCGATGCACGCCGTCCGGTACCCGCGCGCGCGCAGCACGTCGGCCACGGTCGGGCGCGACGGCTCGATCAGGAGGCCGTCGTCCCCCCAGAGGACGCCCTGCTTCATCCGCGACCGCCACGCGTACCGCCCGGTCAGGAGCGCGTACCGCGTGGGCGAGCAGACCGCCGACGAGGAGTGCGCGTCGACGAACCGCATCCCCTCGCGGGCGATCCGATCGATCGACGGGGTCTCGATCCGCGACGCGGGGTTCGAGGCGCGCGGATCGCCGGCGCCGAGGTCGTCGGCGAGGACGAGGAGGACGTTCGGGGGGCGCGCCGGCCGCGCGGCCTCCTCACGGCCCGCGGCGGCCGCGGACGACGACGCGGCCGGGACCGGGAGGAGCGAGAACAGGAGCGTCAGGCGGATGCGGGCGGAGAGGCGAGGAGACACCCCCTCAGGAGACCGACTCCGCCCCCGCGAGGGAAGGCCTCGCCCCCGTTCCGTTTTTCCGCGTGACCCCGCGGCCCCGCGGCGTTGTCCGGTCGGGAGGGGACGCACGCGGGCGATCCCCCCGCCCCCCTCGCGGTCCCGCCCGGCCGTCGCGCTCCGCACCCGCCCGCCGGAGGTTCCGATGCGCACCTGGCTCGACCCGACCCGCGCCGGCGAGGTCGTCGTCTCCCTTCGCGAGGACTCCGAGCGGTGGGAGCCGGTCGCCGCCGACTGGACGGCGGCCCGCGCGGTCCGCGCCCACGTCGAGCGCCACCTCGGCCCGGTCGAGGCGCTGTTCGTCGAACGCCGCCCCGACCGCGTCCTGATCACGGTCCTCCACGTCGTCCGGCCGGAGACGCACGTCCTCGTGACGTGCGGCATGTCGTCGCTCCCGTTGCGCGAGTCCGCGGACGACGCCCCGCGCCGCGCCGAGCTCGTCCTCGGACTCCCGCGCCGCCGGTCCCCGCCCGTCGGCGACGCGCCCGGTCGCTCCACGTGGCCCGTCGACCTGCTGACCACGCTCGCCCGTCACCCGCACAAGGCGCGGGCGGGGCTCGAGACGGGAAGGACCGTCACCCACGGCGTGCCGCCGCGGCCGTTCGGGCCGGACACGCCGTTCTGCGGGGCGCTGATCCGCCCTCCGGTCGGCGTCCCCGCCGGCTTCACCCGGTTCACGCGGGACGACGGCGCGCCGGTCGAACTCCGGCTGGTGACGCCGTTGCTCGAGGACGAGCTCCGTGGGGCGAGACGGCTCGGGTCCCTCGTGCTGCTCGATCAGCTCGAGGCGGCCGGGGTCGGGCTCGTCGCCGACTCCGGACGAAGGCCGGTCATCGGCCGGGGACCTTCCCCTCCCCGTCCTCCTCCTCCTCCGCCTCTTCCTCTTCCTCGCGCACGGGCGGGAAGCCGGACTTGAGATGGAGGTCGAGCTGCGGGAACGCGATCGTGATGCCCGCCTCGTTGCAGGCGCGGTAGAGGCGGTTCATCAGGTCGTCCATCAGGCGAGCCCAGTGGTCTCGGGTCGCCATGTAGACGCGGATGTCGAAGACGAGCGAGCTGTCCCCGAAGGTGCGGAAGATCACCGACGGCGCCGGCTGGTCCAGGACGACCGGGCAGGCGCGGCACGCGGCCAGGAGCACGTCCCGGGCGCGCTCGGAGTCCGTGCCGTACGCCACGCCGATCTTGATCACCTCGCGGGTGACCGAGTCGGTGAGCGTCCAGTTGACGAGCTGGCTCGTGATGAACTCGCGGTTCGGGACGATCAGCTCCCGGTTCTCGTAGTCGGTGATCGTCGTCGCGCGCATCCGGATCCGCGAGACCGTCCCCGTGACGCCGCCGACCGAGATCGTGTCGCCGATGCGCACCGGCCGTTCGAACAGCATGATCAGCCCGGAGACGAAGTTCGCGAAGATCTCCTGCAGGCCGAACGCCAGGCCGAAGGTCAGCGCGGCGGCGAGCCACTGGATGTTCTTCCATCCGATCGACAGCGCACCGAACGCCAGCGTCACGCCGAGGATCACGATGGCGTACCGCGCGATCGTGCTGACCGCGTACCGCGCCCCGGGGTCGATCGACAGCCGGCGGAGCAGCACGATCTCGACCAGACCCGGGATGTTCTTCGCCGCGATCGTCGTCAGGAGGAGGAAGAGGATCGACAGGCCGAGGTCGGCGAGCGTCAGGACGGACGGGAGGGCGCCGGCCGCGGCGGCGTCGCCGGTCCCCTCGCCGCCGCCGGTCGGGAGCGGAGGGCGCAGCCCGTTCGATGGAACCGCGCCGCTCGCCGCCGGTTCGGGCGGAGGCTTCGCCTCGGCGCGAGGCGCCGAGGCCGCGGGCGCCGCCGACTGCGCGGTCGCCACCAGCCCGTCGAGCACCGGATAACGCCCCTCCTCGCCCCGGTCCTCGACCACCTGCAGCGTCGGCCAGATCTGCACCCGATCGAACACGCGGAGCGCGGGGACGAGCTCGGCCCAGGTCCACCACAGCCCGACCGCCACGACCATCAGGACGCCGCTCCGGAGGAGCTGCGTCGTCTGCGCGCTCATCGCGGGCAGGTTCACCTCCTCGACGGCCGGCATCGAGTCCTTCGGCTCGTCCGCGGTCTTCGCCGTGGCCCGGGCCGCCTCGCGCCGCAGCCGCGCGTGCTCGATGGCGAGGCGCCGGCGCGCGACGTCGAGCCAGCGCATGGCGAGCGCGTACGCGAACGCCAGGATCACGAGGAACTGCAGGGAGATCCGCACGCGGGAGTGGATCTCGGTCGCCGTGAAGTCGTACCCCACCACCGTCAGGAGGAGGAGCGACGACGGCACGGTCACGGCGAGCGCGTACCAGGCGTGCCGGAACCGGACGATGATCGACGAAGGGCTTCGGGACGTGAGCGTCGAGACGACCGGACCGGCGGGGTCGAGCAGCCGCTTCAGGAAGAGGAACAGCGCGATCATCGCCACCGCGAACGCGACCCGGCCGAGGGAATCGTTCTCCCGGTCGGTGACCGCGGGCGGCTGCATCACCAGCGCGACGCAGAGCGACACCACGTAGAGCGGCGCGAACCTCCGCACGAGCTGCCCGAGGGACTTGCACGTGACGTCCGCCCACTGGAAGTGCGCGCCGCCGAGCCCCTCCCGCCGCGCCGCCTGACGGACCAGCTCGAGCAGGAAGACGACCGACGACAGGAGGACGAGCGTCGAACCGAGCGCGCCGACGACCCCCTTCGGCTCGGCGGCGAGCTCGAGCGCGCCCCCGACCAGCAGCAGGACGAGCGCGAGCGG
>JBICIB010000743.1:0-2606 GCA_043101415.1 Planctomycetota bacterium JB042
GCGGGAGATCCGCTCGAGCGCGGGGCCGACGGCCAGGCCGGAGGCCCGCGCGCCGCGCGCCGTGTTCGTGATCCAGTGCGGGGCCCGCCGTTCGATCGCGCAGATCACCTCGTCGTCGACGACGAACGCCCGGATGTCCCGGCCGCCCTTCTCGACGTACTCCTGCGCGTAGACGATCCCGTGGTGCGGGCCGCCGAGCGTCTCCTTGTGCTCGAGGACCGCCTCGGTCGCGTCGCGGTCGTTCAGCTTCGCGAGCAGCCGCCCCCACGACCCGACCGGCGGCTTCAGGACGGCGGGGAGGCCGAGCCGCTCGATCGCGGCCGCGCCCGCCTCGCGGGAGAACGCGCAGGTCGCCGCGGGGACCGGGACGGACGCGTTCACGAGCGCGACGTTCGTGGCGATCTTGTCGCCGCAGACGCGCGCGACCTCGGCCCGGTTCACGCACCGGGCGCCCCGCCCCTCGAGGAGCGCGAGGGCGGCCTGCGCCTTCGAGTGGCTGAGGCAGCGGTCGAAGACGACGTCGAAGGGCCGGACGTCGAGGTCGCCGTCCCGGGGCGGGAGCGACAGGACGAGGTCGTCGACGGCGAGCATCGTCGTCGCGTGTCCGCGGCGCGTCAGCTCGGCGTGGAGGAGCTTCTCCTCGACCCGGACCCTCGCGTGGAGCAGGAGGACGTTCACGAGGCACCTCCCGCCGACTCGACGACCGCCTCGACCGGCGCGTTCCGCTCGGCCGCTTCCGCTTCCTCCGCTTCATGGAGGAGCGCGTCGACCGCGTCGAGCGTCATCCCGCGGCGGTCGGCGAGCTCCTTCACGCGCGCCGTCAGCCGCTTCAGCGTCTCCGGCCCGAACGACAGGCCGAGCTGCTCGGCGCGGTGGCGGATCGCGTGGTGCCCGGTCAGCCGGTGCGCGACGTGGACGTACCGCGACAGGCCGAAGTCCTCCGGGCGGAGCGCCTCGTACGTCGACGGATCGTTCAGGACCGCCTTCGCGTGGATCCCCGCCTTGTGCGTGAACGCGGAGAACCCGGTGATCGGATTGTTGAACGGGACGTCGACCCCGACCAGCGCGGCGACCGTCTCGTCGATCGTCCGGAGGAGGTTCAGGCGGTACTTCGCGACCACGGCGTCGCGGTCGAGCGTCACCATCCGCGCGATCAGCCCGCCGAGCGAGGTGATCCCGTTCCGCTCGCCGATCCCGAGGACGCTGGTGTCGATGTGGGTCGCCCCCGCCTCGAGCGCGGCGAACGAGTTCGCGATCGCGCAGCCCGAGTCGTCGTGGCCGTGGAACTCGATGTCGCACGGGACGCGCCGCCGGAGCTCGGAGACCAGGTCGAAGATCCGGCGCGGCGTCCCGATCCCGACCGTGTCCGCCACGCCGACCCGGTCGACGCCGAGCTCGGCCACCGCCTCGTACACCCGGAACAGGTCCTCGGGGTCGCTCCGGAGCGAGTCCTCGGTGCTGAACCGGACCTCGACGTCCGCCTCGACGAGCGCCGGGAGGACGTCCCGCGCGATCGCGACGATCTCGTCGATCGACTTGCCGTGGCTGAACTCGCGCAGCTTCGACGACGTCCCGATCACGACGTCGACCCCGTCGACGCCGGTCTCGAGCGCGACCCGGACGTCGTCCTCGTGGCAGCGCGTGTGGGTCAGCACCTTCGCCTTCAGGCCGAGGCCGGCGAGCGTCGCGCAGTCCTCGCGGCTCTGCGGCGACGCCAGCGGCGAGGTCACCTCCAGGTACTCGACGCCGAACGCGTCGAGGAGGGTCGCGAGCCGGATCTTCTGCTCGGTCGTGAAGAACGCGTTCACGAACTGCTCCCCCTCGCGGAGGGTCGACTCGATGATCGAGAACGGCGGGATCGTCATGGGACTCTTCTCTCCCGGGTCTCCCGGGTCTCCGGGACGGACACGGCCGCCGCGACGGCGCGGGCGACCTGCGTGGTGGAGGCGCGGCCTCCGAGGTCTGGAGTGAGCGTCCGCGCGTCGGCGACGACGTCGTCGACGGCGCGGCGCACGGAGGCCGCGGCGGCCCCCTCGCCGATCCGGTCGAGGAGCATCGCCGCCGCGAGGATCGCGGCGATCGGGTTCGCGACGCCCCGGCCCGCGATGTCCGGGGCCGAGCCGTGCGCCGGCTCGAACAGGGCCGCCTCGTCGCCGAGGTTCGCCGACGGCAGCAGGCCGAGCCCGCCGGCGAGCCCCGCCGCGAGGTCGGAGAGGAGGTCGCCGAACAGGTTGCCGGCGAGGAGGACGTCGTAGCGCTCCGGCTCGCGGACCATCCGCGCGCAGACGGCGTCCGCGTTCTCCCACGCGAACGCGACGTCCGGGTGCTCCGCCGCGACGGCGCGCGTCTCCTCCAGGAACAGGCCGCCGGTCGCGCGCATCACGTTCGGCTTCTCGGCGAGCGTCACCCGCCGCGCCGGCCGCGTCCGCGCGAGCGCGAACGCCGCCCTCGCGACGCGCCGCACCGCGCGCCTCGTGACGATCCGGGCGGTGATCGCCACGTCGTCGCCGCGCGTCGCCGCGTCGAGCCCGAGCGCGTCCGCCAGCCGGTCCGGGGTCGGCCGGAAGTCGAGCCCGGCGTACAGCCCCTCGGTGTTCTCCCGGACG
>JBICIB010000744.1:0-3189 GCA_043101415.1 Planctomycetota bacterium JB042
CGCGCGCGGCGGCCGCGGCGGCTTCCAGCGCCGCCTCGTCGGTGACGTCGGCCGCCCGGACGAGGGCCCGGTCTCCCCAGCCGCGGAGGCGCGCGTGCTCCTCGGCCCGTTCGACGCGGGCGCCGCCGGTGAGGAGGAGCCGCGCCCCCTCCGCCGCGAACGCGTCGGCGAGCGACCGTCCGATGCCGCCGCTCGCGCCGGTGATCCAGACCACTCGATCCGCGAGGCCCAGGTCCATTCTCCGCCCTCCGTCCCGTATGATCCGATGCGCGAACCCCGTGGAGGCGCGATGCGGACCCTCTTGATCTTCCCGCCCCAGGCGCACTTCACGCAGCCGTACCTCGCGCTGCCGTCGCTGAAGGCGTGGCTCGTGGCGAACGGCTTCGAGGATACGCACCAGTGGGACGTCAACCTCGACTCGCTGGAGCATTTCCTCGCGCCGGCGCGCCTCGCCCGATCCCGGGACCGCGTCCGCGCCCGCCTCGCCGAGCTGCCGCACGACCGCGCGCTCGACCTCGCCGCGATGGACGAGGTCCGCACCCTCCTCGAGGCCGACCTCTCCGCCGACGCGGTGGTCGACGGCATCGACGAGGCGGTCTCGGTCCTCCGCGATCCGGAGGCGTTCTTCGACTACGACCGGTACCTCGGCGCGGTGAAGCGTCTCGACCGCGCGTTCAAGCTGATCTCGGCGGAGTGGTACCCGACGTCGCTCACGCCGAACTCGTTCGCGATGCGCCACTCGATCGAGCGCGAGGCGGACGTGCTGGCGGCGATCGGCGACGAGGCGGAGAACCCGTACCTCGAGTTCTTCCGCGAGGTGACCGTCCCCCGGATCGCGGCCTTGAAGCCGGACCTGATCGGGATCTCGATCACGTACGGGACGATGATCATCCCCGCGCTCACGCTGGCGCGGCTGGTGAAGGAGGTCCTCCCCGACGTGCACATCACGGTCGGCGGCGGTCTGCTCGCCTACGCCGGCCCGAAGATGACGCGCTCGGGGAGGGTGTTCGACGTGATCGACTCGGTCGTCATGCTCGAGGGGGAGGGGCCGCTGCTCGCCATCGCCGAGCGGGTGCGGGACGGCCGGCCGGTCGACGACGTGCCGAACGTGATCCACCGGAAGGACGGCGTCGTCGTCACCAACGAGCAGGCCGCGCCGCTCGACATCGACTCCCTGCCGACCCCCGACTTCGACGGCCTCCCGCTCGACCGCTACTTCTCGCCGGAGATCGCGCTCCCGATCGCGGCGACGCGCGGCTGCTACTACGAGAAGTGCGTCTTCTGCACGCTCTACAAGGTCATCGGCCCGGGCTACCGGCAGCGGAGCGTCTCGAAGATCCTCGACGACATCGAGGCGGTCACAACGCGCCACGGCTCGAACAAGATCTACTTCGTCGTCGAGGACATGCCGCCGGTCCTGTTCCGCGCGCTCCCCGACGCGTTGGCCGGGCGCGGCCTCGACATCGAGTGGTGGACCGACGCCCGTCTCGAGAAGGACCTCTACACGCCGGAGATGTGCGCGCGCCTGTACGAGGCGGGCTGCCGCCGGATCGCGCTCGGGTTCGAGTCGGCGTCGCAGCGCGTCCTCGACCTGATGGACAAGGGGACCGCGATCGAGCACGCCGGCCCGATCGTGAAGAACATCTCCGACGCCGGGATCGCGGTCGTCCTGTACACGATGATCGGGTTCCCGTCGGAGACCGAGGAGGAGGCGCGCGCGACGCTCGCCTGGATCCGCGAGCACCGGCCGTGGGTGCAGGAAGTCTCCCTCCGGATCTTCTACATCGACCTCCTCTCGACGGTCTACCGCGAGCCGGAGCGGTTCGGGATCACGCGCCTCCTCGAGGACCCGACGAAGGACTACCAGGTCTACTTCGACCACGAGTGCCGCGAGGGGCTCGATCGCGCGCGCGCGCGGGAGATCTTCTTCGACTTCATGGAGGTCGTCCGGAACGAGTTCCCCCTCTTCCAAGGGGACAACCTCTGGCTGTTCGAGCTGAAGAGCCATCACTTCCTCTACCTCTGCCACGAGGGCTCGCTCGACGTCTTCCACGGCCGCACGCACGCCGCCAGCGGACACGAGCCCCCCGCCGACGTCGCGAGCGCCCGCCCGCGCCTCGCCGACGGCGTCGAGGTGAGGACCCTGCCGTACGACCTCTCCGCCCTCTCGAAGGCGCTGATCGAGGCCGAGGAGCGGACGCTCCGGCCGCGCTACCAGTCGGGCTCGTTCAAGACCGAGATGCTCGCGCAGCTCGGCGACGCGATCCCCCCCGTCCCCCCGAGCGAGACGACGTTCGCCTGGCGCGCCGCCACCTCCGACTCGCTCCGCCTCGGCCGCGACGCGTCGAGGATCCTCGCCCGGTTCGACGGCGCCACGACGGTCGCCGAGCTGCTCGACGACTTCCCCGAGAACCAGCGCCCGAAGGTCGAGGCGTTCGTCCGCTCGCTCTTCACGAAGGGCCTCCTCCAGGCCGAACCGACCGCCCGGTCCCGCGCCGCGAACGAACGGGAGATGCACGCATGACCCGAGACGAGCCCCGCGACCCGCCACGAGAGAGCCCGCCCCAGGAGGCCCGAGACGAGACCACCGACGAACCCGAGCTCGACCTCGACGTCGAGGAGACCGACGACGGCGACCGCCTGAAGGAAGGATTCACGGGACAGGAACGATGAGCACGAACGAGAAGAAGGCGAGCGAGGGGAAGCCCGGCGAGGGTTCGAACGACCCGAACGAGCTCCTCCGCATCGTGCGCGAGAAGGATCCGAAGAAGAAGACGGAAGACCTCGACCTCGACCTGGACGAGTTCGAAGGGGACCGGAGGTACGGCCGCGAGGACATCGCGGACAAGTAGGGGGAAGGAAGGAGAGCACGGGAGAGCAGGGGAGAGCAAGGGAGAGCAAGGGAGAGCGCGCGGACGCCGCGGACCGACGTCGGCGCGATCCTCCGCGTCGGCGCCATCCCATCAGTCGTCTCCCTGCCCACGCTGGTGTCTGACACCAACGCTCGGGGGAGCGCGGTCTGTCCACTTCAGACCTCGAGGTTCGCCCATCCCATGGGTCCTCACCGGACTCCCCCTCCCCTACCCGGGAATCGGGTAAGGAAGTCCGGAGCGGGCGAGGCGGGGGACGAGACGGGGAGGCTTCTCCGAGAGCGACCCCGCAGCGCGACTCGAAACCGCGCGGAGACCA
>JBICIB010000745.1:0-2771 GCA_043101415.1 Planctomycetota bacterium JB042
ACCGCACCTCGACCTCGTCGCCGGGCCGGACCTCGTCCCGCCCGGCGTGCGCCGCCAGCACCTTCTCGACGAGCGTCCGCCCCATGGTCCGCTCAGCCGTTCTCCACCAGCAGGGCGATCCCCTGGCCGCCGCCGATGCAGGCGGAGGAGATGCCGTACCGGCCGCCCCGCTGCTTCAGCGAGTGGAGGAGCGTCAGCGTGATCCGCGTCCCGGTCGCCCCGAGCGGATGGCCGAGCGCGATCGCGCCGCCGTTCACGGTCACCTTCTCGCGGTCGAGGCCGAGATCCTTCTCCACCGCGAGGTACTGCGCGGAGAACGCCTCGTTGATCTCGAACAGGTCGACGTCCCCGACCCCGATCCCCGCCTTCTCGCAGACCTGGCGGATCGCCGGGGCCGGGCCGATCCCCATCTCGGACGGCTCGACGCCGACGACCGACCAGGCGACGATCTTGCCGAGCGGCGCGCTCGCGTACTTCGCCCCGGCCTCCGCCGACGCGACGATCACCGCGGCCCCGCCGTCGACGATCCCCGACGCGTTGCCGGCGGTCACGGTGCCGTCCTTCCCGAACGCCGCGGGGAGCTTCGCGAGCCCCTCCAGCGTCGTCTCCGGCTTGATGTGGTCGTCCGTGTCGACGACCTTCACGCCCTTCCGGGTCTTGATCTCGACCGGGACGATCTCCTCGGCGAAGCGGCCGCTCTTCACCGCCTCGGCGCCGAGCTGGTGCGAGCGGAGCGCGAACTCGTCCTGCGCCTCGCGCGGGATGTCGTACTTCTTCGCCAGCTTCTCCGCGGTCTGCGCCATGAAGAGGCCGCACATCGGGTCCATCAGCGCGGTGAACAGCAGGTCCTCCAGTTCGACCTTCCGGCCGAACTTGAACCCGTCGCGGCCGCCGCGGACGACGTGGGGCGCCTGCGACATGTTCTCGATCCCGCCGGCCGCGCAGACCGACGCCTCGTCGAGCCGGATGAGCTGGGCGGCGGTGATGATCGACTGGATGCCGGAGCCGCAGAGGCGGTTCACCGTGAGCGCCGGGCGGTCGATCGGCACGCCCGCCTTCAGCGCGACGTGCCGCGCGCCGTAGATCGCGTCGGACGACGTCTGCGACGCGTTCCCGACGATCGTGTGCTCGATCGCGTCGGCCGGGACGCCGGTCTTCTCGAGCGCCCCCTTCAGCGCGATCGCGCCGAGCTCGAGCGCCGACACGTCCTTCAGCTTGCCGAAGCCGGGGGTCCCGGAGTACTCGGCCATCGCCGTCCGGGCGCCGCCGAGGATCCAAAGCTCTTTCTGGTCCGCCATGATCTCTCTTTCCTGCGCGGGGTTTCTCTCGTTCGTGTCGGGTGTCGGCCGGGGTCGAGCGCCGGCGTCAGCTCCCGTCGAACTCCGGCTTCCTCTTCTCGAGGAACGCGCGGAGCCCCTCCTTGGTGTCGTGCGTCGACGCGATCAGGCCGAAGAGCGACGCCTCGAGCGCCTGTCCCTCGGCGAGCGGGAGGTCCGCTCCGCGATGCGCCGCCTCGAGGATGAACCGGGTCGCGATCGGCGCCTGGCGCGCCAGCTTCCCCGCGAGCTTCCTCGTCGCGTCGAGCAGCTCGGCCGGCTCGTGGACGTGGTTGACGAGTCCGATCCGATGCGCCTCGGCGGCGTCGATCATCCCGCCGGTCAGCATCATCTCGAGCGCCCGCCCGAGCCCGACCAGCCGCGGCAGGCGCTGGGTCCCGCCGTATCCGGGGATGATCCCGAGCGTGACCTCCGGCAGGCCGACCTTCGCGGTCGTCGACGCGGTCCGGAAGGTGGCGGCGAGCGCGAGCTCGAGGCCGCCGCCGAGGGCGAAGCCGTTGATCGCGGCGATCACCGGCTTGCCGAGGCCGGCGATCCGTTGAAAGACCGCCTGTCCCCGGCGCGAGCACGCCTCGCCCTGCAGCGGGGAGTTCTCCGCCAGCTCGGCGATGTCGGCGCCGGCGACGAACGCCTTCTCGCCGGCGCCGGTCACGACGACGCAGCGGACCGCGTCGTCGGTCTCGAAGCGGGCGAACGCCTCGTCGAGCGCGTCGATCACCGCCGCGTTCAGCGCGTTCAGCTTGTCGGGACGGTTCACGGTCAGGACGGCGACGCCGCCCTCGACCTCGATCTTCAGGAGGTCGCTCATCCGTCCGTCTCCTCGGACTCCTCGGACTCGTCGGCGGCCGGCGCGGCCTCCTCGAGGACCAGCGACGCCTTCTCGATCACGACCGGATCGACCGGCTTCGACGGGCTCGGCTCGCCGGCCACGACGGCCGGCGCCGCGGCGATCGCGTGGACGACGTCGAGCCCCTCCACGACCTTGCCGAACGCGGTGTACTTCCGATCGAGCGCGCTGGCCGTCGCGTCGCAGAGGAAGAACTGGGAGCCGGCCGAGTTCGCGAACTGCGGCCGCGGCGACCGCCCCATCCGCTCGTACGGATCGCCGACGCGCGCCATCGAGAAGACCCCGGCCACGTGTGGCTTCGCGTTGAACTCCGCCTCGATCGAGTAGCCCGGGCCGCCGCCGCCCGTCCCCTCGGGGCAGCCCGCCTGGATCATGAACCCCTTGATCGTGCGGTGGAACGTGATCCCGTCGTAGAAGCCGTTCCGGATCAACTCGGCGATGTGGAGCGACGTCGCGGGCGCCACGTCGGGCCAGAAGCGGGGGTCTCGATCCGCACCAGGATGACCTTCTCGCCCAGCTTGCGGCGCTCTTCCGCCTCGTCGCTGTCGAACACGACCTTGCCGCAGGCCGCGCCCGGCGAGGCGGGC
>JBICIB010000746.1:0-4278 GCA_043101415.1 Planctomycetota bacterium JB042
CGGAGGGGCGTGACATCGGTCACGCCGCGGCCGCGGTCCCGTTCTTCCTCCCGGGGCCCTCTCGTCGCCCCCGCCCCCGGCCGGCCCGGGCCGCACGCTGATGAACGAATCCGACTCCAGCTCGCTCGAGGACCTCGTCGCGGAGTACGTCGACGCCCGCCTCCTGGGGGAGGAGGTGTCGCTCGACGCGATCTGCGCCCGCCGGCCCGACCTCGCCGACGCGCTCCGGAAGCGGGTCGAGACGTTCGACCGCCTGGGGGAGTTCGTCGCCGCGCCGGACGCGGGGTTCCGGGCCGGCGACGTCGTCGGCGACTTCCGGATCGAGGAGACCCTCGGGTCGGGCGGCATGGGGACGGTCCACCGGGCGACCCAGCTCTCCCTCGGGCGGACCGTCGCGCTGAAGGTCGGCCGCGACCGCTCCTCGCCGGACCCGCGCCTCGTGCGCGAGGCGCGGGCCGTCGCCCGCCTCCGGCACCCGAACGTCGTCTCCCTCCTCGAGCTCGTCACGCTCGCGGGCCGGCCGGCGCTGGTCATGGAGTACGTCGACGGCGAGTCCCTGGCGGAGCGGATCGCGCGCGCCGAGGCCGACCCGGTCGACTCCGTCCTCCGCGCCGGGGCCCGCCTCGCCGACGCGCTCGCGCTCGCCCACCGGCGGGGCATCGTGCACCGCGACGTCAAGCCGGCGAACGTCCTCGTCGGGCAAGACGGCGCCGCGTGGCTCGCCGACTTCGGGCTGGCCCGCATCTCCGGCGACGAGCGGCTCACCCTCTCGGGCTCCGAGCTCGGCACGCCGGCGTACATGAGTCCGGAACAGGTCGACGGCCGCCCGGTCGGGCCGCCGACCGACGTCTGGTCGCTCGGCGTGACGCTCTACGAGTGGCTGACCGGGCGGCGGCCGTTCGAGGCGGAGCACCGGTCGACGCTCTACGGCCGGATCCTCGGCGACGCGCCGACGCCGCCGGGGAAGCACCGCCGCGAGCTGCCGCGCGACGTCGACCGGATCGTCGAACGCTGCCTCGAGAAGCGGCCCGAGGACCGCTATCCCGACGCGCGGGCGCTCGCCCTCGATCTCGACGCCGCCGCCCGCGGGGCGCCGATCGCCGGCGGCGGCGGCCGCGTCCGGCGGAGCGTGTCCCGCGCGCTCCATCGGCGGCGCGGGCGCGTCGCGGCGACGGCGGCGATCGTGCTGCTGGCGCTCGCCTTCGAGCGGACCCGGCGGAGCGGCGCCGAGGCGCGCGTCGAACGGGTCGCCGCGGAGTCCGACCTGCTGCTCGAGCGCGCCCGCTTCGACGAGGCGGCCGCGCGGATCGACGAGGCGCTCGCGGACGCCGGCGGCAACGCCTCGGGCCGGCTCCGGTTCCTGCGCGGAGAGGCGCGCCTCCGGAGCATCGCCGCCGACCACACGCCGATGGAGCCCGCCCTCGTCGCGGACGTGCTCGCCGACTACGACGCGGCGCTCGCCGGGGGCGTCGACTCCGCCGCCGTCCGCTCCGCGCGCGGGTTCCTGCTCGCGTACCTCGGCCGGGCGGAGGAGGCGGCGGAGGAGATCCGCCGCGGGCGGGAGCGGCCGCTCGAGACGGCGGCGGACGCGTACCACCGCGCGCGCGTCGAGGCGTTCCTCGGCGAGGAGGGGGAGGCGCTCGAGCTGTACCGCGACGCGGTCCGGCGCGACCCGCGCGCGCTGGTGCCGTATCTCCAACTCGCCCACCTGTCGGTCAACGTCACCGGCGCGGTCGACGAGGCGCGGAGCGCCCTCGACCAGTGCGCGCGCGTCCACCCCGGCCACCCCGCCATCGAGGCGATGCGCGCGCGGATCGAGGTGGCGGAGGGGGACGTCGACGCCGGTCTCGCGCGCCTCCGGCGGGTGCTCGAACGGCGGCCGATCTCGCGGCGCGCGTTCGAGGCGCTGGCGACGATCCTCCAGCAGCGCGGCGAACTCGACGCGCTCGAGGAGTGGACCCGGCGGTTCCTCGCCGAGCACCCGGACGACCCGCAGTGGACCTTCGGGCTCGCGGCGCTGTCGCTCCTGCGCGGCGACGCGGCGACGGCCCGGGAGGAGATCGACGCGCTGCTCGAGGTCCACCCGGACCACACGATGCTGCTGGCGATGGACGCGGTCCTCCTCGTGCTCTCGGGCGACGCCGGGGCGGCGACCCGTCGGATCGAGGAGATCGCCGGCCGTCCCGGGTTCCCGGCCGCGCTCGGCGTCGTCGACGCGTACGTCGCGGCGCTCCCGCCGCCGGCCGAGCCCGCGGCGCGCGCTGCGTTCCTCGACCGGCTGGGCGAGCTCCGCGCCGCGGGGCGGGTCGTCGTCGACGCGCCGCCGTGACGGCCGGGGCGGCCTTCGCCCCTCGATCACGCGAGATTCCTCGGGATTCGGCGTCACGTCGCCCGGCCGCTCCGTCTCGGTCCTCCCGAGTGGAGGTCCCCCGAGGAGAATCCGATGCGCCCCCCCGCCGCCCGTCTCGCCCTGACCGTCGTCCTGCTCGCGCCGCCGGCCGTCGCCGCGGACCCGTGGGGATCGCTCCTCGGGGACGGCTGCCCGCACCCGGAGTCGGGGATCCCGAGCGTGTCCCTCCGGCGCCCCGCGTTCCTGGGGGACGACGGGTTCGGCGTCGAGCTGAGCGGCGTGCCGGCCGGCGCGGACGCGTGGGTCCTCTTCTCCTGGAGCTCGGTCCAGTGGTCGGCGTGGCCCGGCTGCGAGATGTTCGTCGATCCCTCGAGCCTCCTCCTGCAGCCGATGGCCGGGACGGCGCCGGGACACGCGGAGTGGAACGCGCCGCTGCCGAACGCGCCGTTCCTGATCGGGGCGCCCGGGTTCGTCCAGGCCGCGGCGCTCGGCGACGCGATCGGCGTGTCGGCGGCCCTCTCGTTCACGATGGAACCGGCCGAGTGCCACTGGGGCTCGGTCGCGGTGGTGCGGGGGACCGGCGAGTCGCTCCTCCCGTCGTACGCGCTGACCTCCGGTCCGGCCTCCGAGCCGTCGCTCCCCGCGCTGTCGTTCCTGCCGATCACGACCCCGGGCGCCGACGGATCGGACGACCGGATCGACGTCGCGGACGAGTCGCGCGTCGACCTCGTGACCGACGACCCGCTCGCCCCGCGGATCGAGCTGCGCGACGTCGGCGCCCTCTACCGGTACCGCGCGACCGCGACGGGCGAGACCGGCCTCCTCGTCGTGTCGCGCCGCACGGCGAGCATGCGGCCGCTCGTCGCGTCGGGGGCGGGGTTCGGGGCGGAGATCGATCCGACGGTCGCGGTTGCCCCGGACGGGCGCCGCGTCGCCGCCGTGCGGTCCGACCTCCTCGGCGAGCGGGTGCTGGTGGCGGCGACCGACGGCGTGCCGCTCCCGGGCGCCGCCGGCGTGTCGGCCGACGTCACTCCCGCCGGCGCGGTCCAAGTCGATCCCCGATCGGTCGCGTTCGCGGGCGACGCCGTCGTGTTCGTCGCCAGACCGGTCCTGCTCGGGGCGAGCGACGCCCTCCACGTCGCGCCGCGCGACGGGCAGACGGCGGCGGCCGCGGTGCCGCTCCCCCCGCTCGCGGACGGGTCCGCCGTCGACACCATCGACGCGCGGCTCCTCACGACCGCCCGGGGGCTCGTCGTGTTCGCCGGCCGGAGCGCGAGCGCGTCCGACCTGTTCGCGTTCGACACGACGACCGGCGCGGTCGCGAACGTCACGCAGCTCGGCGCGACCGCCGCGATCGACCCGCTCGACGCCGACCTCCCGTCCCCGCGCGCGGCGCTCTCGGCGAGCGGCGATCGGCTCGTCTTCACCGCGCTCGTGGGCGGGGTCCGCGAGGCGTTCGTGGCGTTCACCGGACAGGGCGTCCCCGGCCCCCCGCGGGTGCACTCCCTCTCGGAGAACAGCCTCTTCGGCCCGACGTTCCGGGAGTTCTCCTCGCCGACCTTCGGCCCGCTCGGAACCGTCGTGCTGCGCGTCGGCGCCTCGAGCTCGAACGGCGACTTCTATCGGTTCCTCGTCGAACCGGACGCGGGCGTCACCGAGGTCGTGAACCTCACCCTCACCAGCGGCGAGGTCTTCCCGCCGTACACGCTCCCCGGCGCGGTCGGCGACGGCCGGACCTTCACCCTCGGCAGGAGCGGCGTGCTGTTCGTCCTCCGCCCCCATCCGTTCCTCGCGCTCGCCGACCTCGTCGCGATCGACCTGGTCTCGGGCGTCGTCACGTCGCTCACCGGGAGCGAGTTCGGCCCGAGCGGAGTGGGGTCGTTCTCGGAGTTCGGCGTCGACACGGTCCGCGTCGTCGCCGCGGCCGG
>JBICIB010000747.1:0-4797 GCA_043101415.1 Planctomycetota bacterium JB042
CCCCCGTCATGCCGAAGCCCTGGAGAGCGAAGGGAACGCCCTCCCAAGATCCACGGGACTCCGCGACGATTCCCAAGCCAGCCCCAGAGACCCCTGCCCTCCCGACCCGACCGGTCGGAACGTACGCGCGTGAGAGAGGACCTCTCAAAACCTGGGATTCCGAGGTCGCTTGCCCTCCGCGTGAACCCACCCCACCCCCTCTCGGCGACGACGGCCGGGCCGGGCGCACGTCCACCGGCTCTGGGCGCCGCCTCCCCTGCCGACGTCTCGATGGAGTCTGCCTGCAAGGACCGGAGCCAGCCTCCATGACGAGGCGTCACCCGTCCGTCCAGCGCTCGACGACAAACCCGAGGACGGTCCCCCCGACCAACTACCGATCCCCGTCCTCGTCACGGCCCGTCAGGTCGGCTCCAGGAGCCCGCCAGCGAACCGGACGACCCTCGAGCCCGCCCCCCCACGGTCTCGGAGCCTCTCAGCTCCCCGACGCGCTCGCGCCCCTGTCATTCGCTCACGGGAGCGGTCGGCCCTCGCGTCACGCGTCGCCCCCGAGAATGAGCCGCACGGCCTTGAGGACGGCCGCCCGCCGGTCCGCCGGCAGGACGAGCAGAGCGCGGACGGTCGCCCGCTGATCGTCCGGGAGAGCCGCGAGAGCGTCCTCCGTGCACCCGACTGCTGCCGTCTCTGCTGCCCCGCCGGAACGGCCCGTCGTAACGTCGTCCCCTCCCCCACCTTCCGAAGCCCCGCAGCGGATTTCTAATCCGCAGGTCGAGGGTTCGAGTCCTTCCGGGCGTGCCACTCCCCCTCGCTGTCACCGGGCTGCGTGGGCGCGCGCGGTCACGGGAAGTCGGCGCGCAGCGCGTTCGACAGCGCCGTCCCCTGGGTCGCGGTGGGATCGGCGACGGCGAACTGGAAGTAGACGTCGGCGCCGGAGAGCCCGGTCGGCACCGTGAACGGCACCGTCCGCGTTCCGTCGCTCGCCGTCGCCAGCGGGAGCACGACCTGCGGCGGGAACGGGACGAGCGTCCCGCCCTGGAACGGGGTCGGGAGCGAGGAGACGGAGATCACGGCGAGGGCGAGGGCGCCGGCGGGCGCGTCGTCCAACCGGATCGTCCCCGAGGATCCGGGGGTCAACGGACCGCTCCCGGACAGGAGGGGAGCGCCGTTCGCGCCGGCCTTGAACTGCCCGAGGTACCGCCACGGCGACGTCGGCGCCAGGATCACTCCGCGATTCGGGCCCCAGCTGGTCCCGTAGTAGCCGCGGCCGACGATCACGCCGGTCTCGCTGATGTCCGTCGCCTCCTGGAGGTCGAACCCGGGAGGAAGCGTGACGAGGGCGTTGAGGTTGTGCATCCCCGTCTGGGGATTCCACAGGAACGCGTCCCAGCCGTTCGGTGTCAGCGCCTGGCCGACCACCTGCCCGGCGTCGTCGATCGCCCTCGGATGGACGTGCATCGCGAGCCCTCCGTCCAGCCCGGGAAGGTAGCGCACGCCGTCGACCTCGCTCCAGGCGAACGCGACGGAGGCGGTGGCGGTCGCGGTGCGTCCGGTCACCGCGCCGTGCTCGTTCACGTCGGCCGCCTCGCTCCAGACCCCCGGCGGGAGCACGGAGTCGAGCGGGAACACCTCGTTCGTCCAGACGTCGACCCGAAACGCATGGGACGACGCCTCGGTCGTCCCCGCGTTGCCGACCGCGAACCCGCTCTCGCTCACCCGGACCAGCCCCTTCGCCGCGAAGATGTCGATGCTGCGGCTGCCGAGAGACGGGTCCCAGATGAAGATGCTGCTGGTCGTTCCGGAGCCGGGAGCGCTCCCGACGACGATCCGAGCGTCGTTCATGTCCCGCAACGAGGGGAAGCCGACCGAGCCGTCGACGTACGGCGGCACGATCTGGCTGCCGTCCGCCAGCACGACGGTGTGCGGGTACAGCATGTCCCCGAGGTCGTTGATGCGTCCGGTCCCGGTCAACGGGGTGGCGAGCGGCTGGACACCGGTCGCGGCCGTCCACTCGAACGGCGAGACGACGCCGTTCACGACGTTGATCCCGACCGCCCTCCCCTCGTTCGAGACGTCGGTGACCGAACTCGAGGCGAACAGGCTCGACCCGATCGGATCGATGATCTGGACGTCGTACTGCCCGAGCGCCGTTCCGGCGAGCGCGATCGGGAACGTGGTGGCGAGGGCGCGGATCAGGGTCGTCATGGAGCGATTCTCACGGATCGGGATCCAGGTGGCGAGGCAGCCGGGGTTCGGCGCACGTCGTGGAGTCCGTGTCCTTCACTCCGACCATGCGCCATCCGGGCCCGAGACCCGTCACGATTCGAGCGCGAGTCCGCGAAGCCGTCACCCGCCCACGTCGCCTCGCACGCGATCGAGACCCCCGGCGATGAACCGAGCGAGGATCTCGTACGCGCCGATCAAAGAGGGCGAGCATCACCGCCGATCCGAGGATCGCCGAAGGCGTCGACATCTCCTCGAGGTAGAAGGCGGCCGGCCGCCACGGCCCCGTCACTCGATCGTCGTCGAGCCGCCGGCCTGGGTGAAGACGTCCGGCCCGGTCGGGGCGGAGTTGTTCTGGAGCTTCGTCCCGGTGACCGTGAGCGTCCCGGTCGACGAGTTCCACAGGCCGCCCCCCTCGTTCGCCGCCGCGTTCGAGACGACCTTTCCGTTCGTCACGTCGACGACGCCCGCGCCGGTGATGTGAAGGCCGCCGCCGTTCCCCGGCGACGCGCCGGTCTCGTTGTTCCGCAGGTCGGAGTTCGTCACCGTGGCCATGCCGACGTTCGTCTCGATGCCGCCGCCGGCGCGGATCGCCGTGTTGTCGCGGAGCACGGCGTCCGTGACGGTCAGCGTCCCCTGGTCGTTCAGGATCCCCCCGCCCGACCCCGCGGCGCCGGTCGCCGTGTTCGACCGGATCGTCGACGAGGTGACGTCGAGCGTGCCGCCGTTGTTGAACAGCGCGCCGCCTCCCTGATCGGCGCCGTCGCCCCGCGCCTCGTTCTGCTCGAAGACCGACTTGAAGATCGTCATGATCGAGCCGGTCTGATTCCAGACGGCGCCCCCCTCCTCCGCCGCGACGTTGCCGCGGAACGACGACTTCACGACGCTCACGTTCGTGGACGTGCCGGTCACGTGGATCGCCCCGCCGTTCCCGGGGTTCGCGCCGGTGACGTTGTCGTCGAAGTCGCTCTTGGTGATCGAGAGCGAGTCGTCGACGACCTCGACGCCGCCCCCCGCGCGCGACGCCCGGTTGCCGGAGATCGTGCTCTTCGTCACCGTCGCGGCGCCGGAGAGCGACAGGATCCCGCCGCCCGACCCGGACGTCCCGTCGGCCAGGTTGCCGAGGATCGACGAGTTCGTGACGTTCAGCGTGCCGCCGTTGTTGAAGATGCCGCCGCCCCCGTCGTCCGCCGCGTCTCCGCTCGCCGTGTTCCCGACGACGTCGGTCTTCACGACGTCCATCGTGCTTCCCGACTGGTTCCAGAGGCCGCCCCCTTCGAGCGCCGCGACGTTGCCCGACACGGTCGCGCCGGAGAGGGAGACCTGAGTCGACGTCCCCGTCACGTGCAGCCCGCCGCCGTTGCCGGGGTTCGCGGACGCCGTGTTCTCGTGGATCGTCGTCTTCTCGATCTCGAGCGTGCCGTCGACGACCTCGATGCCGCCGCCGGCGCGCGCCGCCTCGTTCCGCGTGATCTCCCCCTTGGTGACGGTCACGGTCCCCCCGATGCTGAACAGGCCGCCGCCCGATCCGGACGTGCCGGGAGCGAGGTTCCACAGCAGGTCCGAGTTCTTCACGTTCAGGACGCCGCCGTCGTTGAACAGCCCGCCGCCGCCGTCGTCGGCCGCGTCGCCGTTCGCGACGTTGTTGGCGAACGTGGAGCCGACCACCTTCATCGTCCCGATCGAATTCCACGCGCCGCCCCCCTCCCGGGCGGCGGTGTTCGAGACGACCTCGCACTTCGAGATCACCGCGTCCCCGTCGCCCGTGATGTGGAGGCCGCCGCCGTTCCCCGGCGTCGGGCCGGCGGAGTTCTGGACCACCGACGTCCGCACGAGGATCGTCTCGCCGCCGTCCGCCTCGACCGCGCCGCCGGCGCGGAAGGCCCGGCCGCCCGCGAGCGTGCAGTCGACGATCTCGAGGTCGCCCGAGTTGAAGAGGTTGCCGCCCGATCCGGCGACGCCGAGCGCCTCGCCGCCCTCCACCGTGGAGCGGGTCAGGCGCAGCGTCCCCCGGTTGCGGACGTTCCCGCCGTTCTCCCCGTCCGGGGCCTGGCCGTCCCGGATCGTCACGTCGTCGAGCCGCAGGTCGCCCGACTCGGAGACGTCGAGCACGCGGTCGCCCGGCGCGGCGACGAGGGCGCAGCCGTTTCCGAGGATCTTGATCTTCGAGTCGACGTCGAGGTCTCCCGTCGCGCCGCCGTCCTCGCTCGCGCCGGTGAGCGTCAGCAGGAAGGTGTAGCCCGAAGGGAGCACGATCTTGTCCCCGCCCGGCGACGCGTTCGCCTCCATGATGGCGGCGCGCAGCGAGCACTTGCCGTCGGCGTCCGCGCCGACCCCGTCGCCGGGGTTCGCGTCGACCGTGTCGTCGAGCGTGTTCACGGCGAACTTCCCGGCGTGGGCGACGCCCGGCGCGGCGACGAGGAGGAGGACGGAGAGCGGGAGGAGTCGCGGCGGACGGATCATGGAGGGCTCCATCGAGGCGGGAGGTGGAGGTCGATGGAGGGTCTACGCGAGGGAGTCGCCGCACGGATCGAGGAATCGCGGGGAGCGCGAGCGGTTCGGCGCGGCGATCGAGAGTCG
>JBICIB010000748.1:0-3232 GCA_043101415.1 Planctomycetota bacterium JB042
GCCGGCGATCTGGTCGGCCGTCCCCGACGACGTCCGCCGCGAGACCGACTGGTGGTGGGTCCTCTATCCGTCGCACGTCCCCGAGCGGCACGCGCCGTTCGCGACGACCGAGTTCGTCACCGGCGGGATGGGGGTCGGCCCGGACGGCGCGTCGCCGTGCTTCATCGTCGACGACCGCTGGCTGGTCCGGAAGCCGCCGCACCTCGGCCGCGGCGCGTACTCCACGATCGAGCGGCGCGCGTACCTCCCGCAGTGGCTGCAGCACGAGTGGTTCCACCACCTGTTCCGGACGTTCCCGGAGTTCGGGCTCGAGGCGGACGACCACCAGTGGTTCGACCGGTTGCGCTGGCCGGACGACTTCGAGGGGCGGATCGAGCCGGACTACTACCACGAGGCGCTGCACCGGCGCCTGAAGGGGGCCGTGCCGCCGATGCACCACCGCCTCCGGTACGCCACGCCGTCGCGGTCGGTCCTGATGCGACTCCAGACCGCGGATCTCCTCGGCCCCTATCGCCGCGAGCCGGTCGAGAACGACTGGCACGAGGGAGTCGTCGAGCGGGCGGGGACGCGCCACGGACCCGCCGTCCTCCGCTGGACGAACGCCGCCGGCGTGTCGTGGGGGCTCGAGCCGGACCTCGCGAATGGCGCCCTCCGGACCGGCGAGGACAACCCGTACCACGCCTCGCACCCGGAGACCTCCGACTTCCATCTGGTGCTCCGACGGGACGACGACGGCGAATCCGTGCCGGAGGTGGCGGGGTTCCGGTTCCTCGGCGGCGTGTACGCGAAGGTGGACGAGGAGTAGTGCGAGGCGGCTCGACCCCTCCCGTCCGTTCGGCCGGCCGGGCGGCTGCGGCGCGCTCCGCGGCCGGCTCGTTCCGCACCTTCCCCCGCCGCCCGTCCCTCGAGAGCCTCGTATGAGCCGCATCGCCGCCCGCCTGAAGCACGAGTTCCTCGCGGTCCTCCCGCCGACGCTCTTCTTCTTCGTCTCGTTCCAGGTGATCGCCTTCACGAAGGCGCTGATGCTCGAGCAGTACGGCGTCCGGGTGACCACGTTCGTGACCGCGACGATCGCGGCGCTCGTGGTCGGGAAGGTCGTCCTCCTCGTCGACCTGATCCCGTTCGTGAACCGGTTCCCCCACAAGCCGCTCGCCTGGAACGTCGTCTGGAAGACGGCTCTCTACATGCTCGCGGCGCTGCTCGTCCGGTACGTCGAGCACCTGATCGACTTCCTCCGCGACGGCGAAGGCCTCGCCGCGGCGAACCGGCGGCTGATCGACGAGGTCGTCTGGCCGCACTTCTGGGCGGTTCAGATCTGGCTGCTCGTGCTCTTCCTCGTCTACTGCGCGGTCCGCGAGGTCGGGCGGGCGCTCGGACGCGAGCGGGTGACGGCGATGTTCTTCGGCGCGCCGCCGCCGGCCTGATCACCCCCCGAACAGCCGCCGCAGGAACCGGCGAGCGCTTCTCGGTGTCGCAGAGGACCTTGACCGGCGGGTGGGTGCTGCCGGGCGGGAAGATCGCGTCGCCGGAAGCGCGCATGGGCGCCGGGCGGCTTGCCGAGGCCCTCGATCCGTGGGACAATCCTCGTGCCTGCACGGAAGAGGAGGACCCATGAAGCGCTTCGGCCCGCGAGTTGCCCTGCCTGCCTGCCTGGTTCTGTCCGGCCTCTCTGAGGCGGCTGCGACGACCTGGTACGTCAACGTCAACACCGGGAGCGACGTCGCCGGAATGGGCCTGTCGCCGTCGACGCCGTTCAAGACGATCACGTGGGCGCTGAGCCAGAGCTCGACGGCGCCCGGCATCGCCTCCGGGGACACGGTGGTGATCTACGGGGGGAGCTACGTCCACATCGACGGTGGAGGGGGCGAGGACTTTCCGCTTCACGCGCCAGCCGGCCTGACCGACATCACGCTGACTGGTCGCGGACTGCCGGTCGTCTCGGCGTACTACTTCAAGCAATTCGTCGGCATCGTGAACTACGACCAGTCCCCGAGCGCGCATCCGGCGTGTCTGACGCCGGGGCACTGTTGGGTTGTCCAGGGGCTGAAGTTCGAGAATGCCGCGTACGACAAGACGACGAACCCATCGGTCGACGCGACGTCATTCAACATCGCCGGGATCTACGTCGAGGATCTGCAGCACCCGACCGGAGGAACCGGAACGCTCGTGATCGAGGATTGCGAGTTCGACGACACTTCATCGGCATCCACCTCCTCGACGTGAAGGACCTTTCAGCATCGACTCGAGATGTCGAGGTTCGACGCTGCGAGTTCCGGGAGCACGGTCCAGTCAAGCAACCGACCGTTGGTTCGATCACGGACCGCGGGCATCAAGCCATCTTCGTCCAGACCGACTCGTCGATGACGGTGACCGTCGATCGCTGCCTCTTCGAGGGGAATCACGACGGCATCGAGACCAGCTCGGGGTGGCTTCCGAGGATCGATGTCACGAACTCCACATTCGACGGCGAAGAGAACGGCATGGAGTTGCCGAGCGGGCTGATCGATGGGCAGGATTCGACGCTTCGGCTCTGTCGAGCGAGAAACCCGAACGACGGAGGAGTCGGTGACGCCGTCAATGGCTACCTGAGCACGTCCGGGATCGGACTGCGTGGTGATCGCGAGCCCGGCTCGACGCTCACGGTCCGGCGCACGCTCTTCGACGAGAACCAGATCGCGGTCAACGTCCTGACCGACTTCGACGTCGTCGACCTCGGGACCGACCTGGGAGCGAATCGCGGCGACAACACGTTCGTGACGGACATCACCTCGCCGTGGGACTCCGTCAATCCGATCTACAACCGATCGTACTGCTGCGTTTCGAACCTGGCCGAGCTGCAGCTTGACGCCGTGGGAAACACCTGGACGTACGACGCCTCCGGTCTCACGACCGGATGGAACCAAGGGGTCGACGCGAACGGCAGCTACGACTTCCTGGTCGCGTTCTTTCTCCCGCCGGGCATGCCGTTCCCGTACGTGTTCCAGGATCCGGTGAACGGGGTGAACTACTTCCCGGGAGTCCTCCCCATCGGAGGACCGAATCCGCGGCCGATCATTTCCGATGGCATTCCGAACGTCCCGTGGAACATCTGTGTGGGCCCGGACCCAGACAGCAGCACGCCGGCGCTCTTCCCCTCGATTCGGGTGAAGTGAGGCTCTCATGTCCATGACATTCGCCGGCCTCGCTCTCGCTCTGCTCGCCTCCGACGTGTCGTTCGAGAACACCTACATCC
>JBICIB010000749.1:0-4290 GCA_043101415.1 Planctomycetota bacterium JB042
CCGAGCCAGCTCCTCGTCTGGGACCCGGTGAACGCCTCGAAGACGATCCCGATCTGGGGCGCGAAGACGCTACTGCGGGTCAGCGAGAGCGGCCTCGCCGTCGGGTACGTGAGCTCCGGCCTCTCCAGCTCACGCGCGTTCGTCGTCGACGTGACGACCGACCAATGGACGGACGTCGGCCAGCTCCTGAACGGCGGCGGCAGCCAGACGTGGAGCGAGGCGGTCGACGTGAACGAGTACGGCGTGGTGACCGGCAGCGGCACGACGCCGGCGGGCAAGCGCGCGTTCACCTGGAGCGCGCAGACGGGGTTCACGTTCCTGCCGGCGCTCGAGGCGGGGAACGAGCAGTACGTCGTCCCGACCGCCATCGACGACGCCGGCCAGGTCGTCGGCCACGCCCTCACGTCGAACGGCTATCACGCGTTCCTCTGGAACCCGCAGACCGGGATGCACGACCTGAACGACCTGGTCGCGCCGAGCGCGTTCGTCCTGCAGGGCGCGCACGACATCAGCGAGACCGGCGTCGTCATCGGGTACGGCTTCGACGGGCCGGGGTGGAGCCCGTCGCGCGGATTCATCCTCGAGCCGGCGACGCCCTGGCAGTACGAGGGGTTCTCGAAGGCCGGGGCCGCCGCAGCGCCCCTGCTCGAGGGCAGCGGCTCCCTCGCCGGCGGCACCGCCGCTTCCCTGATCCTGTCGGGCGCGCCCGCGTCCGCGCCGGCGCTGGCGGTCGTCGCGCTGACCGGCACGCCGACGCCCTTCGAGGGCGGCACGCTGCTCCCCGTGCCGCCGCTGTTCGTCCTCCCGTCGGCGACCGCCGCCGACGGCGGCCTGACCCTGCCGTTCACCGTGCCCGCCGGCGGACTCCCGAACGCGCAGGTCTGGTTCCAGCTCGCCGTCGCCGACGCGACCGCCACCTTCGGAGTCGGCCTGTCGAACGCGGTGAAGGCGACGTTCCCGTAGGACGGGACTCCGGCGGAAGGACACGCTCCGGATCTGGCTCGACAGACACGGGCCGCGCGACGACCTCCCGCCGCGCGGCGAACCGCAGGAGCCGAACCCGAGCTGGACCGCGGACGATCGCCCCGAGCGTGGGGGCAGCCGGTGCGCCGAGCGTCGATGGGTCGATCGCCTCTCCGCTGGAGCGACTCCCACACCGTCGCGACCGTCGGGGGAGAACCCGACAGACCAGAGACGTTTCGCCGGGAGGTGCCAGGGTCCGTCACGCGGAAGAGGAATTCACTCGTTGCGCGGGACCATGATCTCGACAACGGGGCGAGTCCCGGTTCAGCTCTCCGGCCGTCGCAAACCAGGAGTCACCCATGTCGATCCCTCGCGTGGTCGTCCAATCATCGCTTCTGTGTCTCGCGTTCGTCGGTTCTGCGCGCGGCCAGCTCGTGCTGCACTCCGACTTCAGTCCGAGCACGATCGTTCCGCATCCCGGCAGCCGGGAGGGGGCTGCGGTCGCCTTCGACGGGGCGCAGGCCGTCATCGGTGGGCCGGAGCATTCCCTCGTGGGAGCGGCGCAGGCGGGCGGAGTCTTCGTGTACCTGGAGGCTTTGGGGTGGAATCAGGGTGCGAGTCTCTCCGCCTTCGACGCCGGCGCCGGCGACGGATTCGGCAGCGCTGTCTCGCTCTCGGGCGACACGATCGCCGTGGGCGCGCCCTTCGAGGACCCTTCGGCGAGCGACGCGGGGTCCGTGTACGTGTTCACGGGAAGCGGCGCGAGCTGGACGCTGCAAGCCAAGCTCTCCGCCGCCGATGGCACCGCGAATGCGCGCTTCGGCACCGATCTGCAGATCGACGGCGACACGCTCGTCGTCGGAGCCCCCGGGCAGGTTCACGCCGGCGTCGCGTCCGGCGCGGCGTACGTGTATCACCGCAGCGCCGGCGCGTGGTCGCAGCAGGCAAAGCTCGTTGCGTCCAACCCCTCGGACGCGGATGCCTTCGGCGGCGCCGTCGACCTCGACGGTGACACGGTTCTGATCGGCGCGAGCGGCTACGTGCGCGGCCACCTCGGCGCTGCGTTCGTGTTCACGCGCAGTGGCACGAGCTGGACCGAGCAGGCCAGGCTCTCGCAGGCGGGCATCCAGCCGGGAGAAGCCTACGGGCTCACGGTGGCGCTCGACGGCGAGACCGCGCTCGTCGGCGCCCCGTGGCCCACGCAGCCCGCGGGCGGGCCCGGCTCGGTCTACGTGTACGAGCGCAGCGCCAACACCTGGAACCTGCGAGCCCATCTGGTGGGCAGCGATCCCGCCCTCGCGGGGCAATTTGGCCTCGCTCTCGACGTGGACGGCGGCATCGCGGTGATCGGCGCGCCCGAGATCCCCGTGGACGGCGACTTCGGCCGCGGCTACATGTTCGAGCGCATCGGCGCCACCTGGTTCGAAACGGCATACCTGGTGCTCGCGCCCTTCAGCTACATCAACTTCGGCTTCGCGAAGTCCGTGGATGTGTACCAGGGCAAAGCCATTTTCGGCACGCCGGACCTCGACGGCTATGCCTTCGCGGGGTACACCCTCTGCAATGTGGCGAAGCCCTTCGGCAGCGGCTGCGCGGGCTCGGGAGGGTTCGCGCCCGTGATGACGATCGAGAGCTGCCTGACACCCTCGCAGACGGTGGCCGTCTCCGTGAAGAAAGGCCTCGGCGGCAGCCCCGTCCTCTATCTGTTCGGCGGCACGGCCGGCCGCGTGCCCGTGGGCGGAGGCTGCGCCCTGCACGTGCAACCGCTCGCGGCCGCTCTGAGCGCCGGCGTGTTGCTCGGCACGGGGCCGGGCCACGGGAGCGGAACGACCCTCGCGGGCGTGCCGCCCGCGGGGATCATCGGCGGCTTCGCCCTGCAGGCCGCGGTGCTCGATCCCGCCGCTCCCCTCGGATTCACGCTCACGAACGGGGTGCTCGTGCCTTAGCAGTCCGTGGGTGCGCCGGGAGAGCGTTCAGGTCTCTCCCCCCCCATTCAGAATCTGCTCGAGCAGCGGCTCCATCGAGCCGAGGGCGTGGCCGCGCGCAGCGAGAGACCGTTCGCTCCGGCAGCTCGGTGCACGACTCGATGGGAGGGTTCGTCTTCGTACCGCCTCCGCACCTCGGGGTTCGCGCTCGACTCTCGACCCGACACGGCGATGATGGTCTCCGCGATCACCGCCGCGCCACGCTTCCGTCGACCCGAAGGGTTGGCTGAAGCGCAGCTCCCCGAGGTCTGGGGAGGGAGGCCCTTCCCGGTCCGCCCTGCACCAGTCGCTCAGAACTGCTGGTCGAGGATCACGCCGAGCCGCGGAGCTCCCGCGCCGAAGCCGGTGAACGGGCTCCAGTGCAGGACCTGCTCCATCAGCGCGATGCTGTCGACCGAGGGATGGACCGGGACGGTCAACTCGGCGTGCAGGACGCCGTTCGGCGGCAGGGGGCCGAGCGGGATCACGGTCTGGTCGAGCGTCGGGAGCGACGTGCCGTTCAGCGCGTCGACGAACGCGTGCGACTGCGCGAACGAGGCGACGAACCAGACGTGGTCGCCGGGCGGTCCGACGATCGTCAGGCTCCCCTGCTTCCCCTCCCGGATCGGCGACGTGACGAGGAGGTGCCGCGCCGCGCCGGGGAGCGCGAACATCGAGCCGAAGGCGGCGTCGATCGCAGGACCGCTCGGGCCGGGATTGCAGGCCGCGCCCCCGGCCGCCCCGCCGGGCCCCCCGAGGAAATCGGTCTCGACGTGCCGCACGACCGGCTCGGTCGCCGCGCCGATCGCGGAGAGGACGATCCCCGCCCCTCCGGCCCGGCCGTCGGAACAGAGGTCGAACGGCGGCGTCACCGTCCCGTCCGCGCCCGCGCCCCCGCGGAGCGCGCTCCCCGACGTGAAGAGGGTCCCGCCGCGCACGACGACTCCGGCGCCGCCGGAGAGCCCGAGGACGCCGTCGCCGCCGCGGACGTCGCATCCGAAGAGCGACACGTGCGAGTCGCGCTGCTCGAGGCCCGGGTACGGCCCCGTCCCCGGCGTCACGCCGAACGTGCAGCCGGAGAACGTCACGGCCGCGGCGTCCTCGACCAGGGCCGCCGGCCCCGCGACGAAGAGCGGCAGTCCGTGGCCCGCCATCGAGCACCCGTCGCGGAAGACCCCGCCGGTGCAGTCCGTGATCGTCAGCGCCGGCCCGACCTGGGGCGGCACGAGGTCGAGGCCGCGCAGCGAGACGTGCCCGGTGTGGATGTTGCGGATCTCGACCGGGCCGACGCAGTCGACGTCCGCTCCGGCCTCCGCCACGACGACGCGGAGCGCCGCGGCGCGCGGGAAGCCGCCCTAGACCC
>JBICIB010000750.1:0-2916 GCA_043101415.1 Planctomycetota bacterium JB042
GTGAGCGGGTCGGAGACACCTCCCCGTCTCGCCCCCCGCCGTGGCGAACGCGCAGACGTTCCCGAACGCGTTCCTCTCGAAAAAACCTGTCTCGCCGTTTCTCCCCTGTCAGAGGGGGGTTAGGTCCGCGTCAAGCCCCACGTCCGCCCTACCCCGTTGCCACCCACAAGATCTTGGTTACCATGCCGCCCGAACACCCAGGGATAGTGGTTCTCCGGGGGCGGCCCCAACCGCCGAATCATCGACGGCTTCGACACTTAGGAGCCGGAGGGCCACGTTTCCCGCCCTGGCGGGGCGGGATCGCGCGTCTGGAGGCGGGCGGATCCTCGGGTGCATTCGGCACGACAACCGATCGCTCGCACAACGCCTCATGACCGGGGAGGGGCTCACTTGGTCACCACTGACCTCAAGAACCGCGTGGCACGTCTGATGGAGAACGAGAACGACGTCGGACTCCTGACTCCGAACGCCGTCCGCGTGCTCGAGAACCGTTACCTGATGAAGGACGGCCAGGGAGCCGTCATCGAGACCCCGCGCGAGATGTTCGAGCGGGTCGCACGCCACGTCGCGGCCGCGGAGGACGACCCGAAGAAGTGGGCCGAGACCTTCTTCGAGATGATGTGGTCCCTGAAGTTCATCCCGAACTCGCCGACGATGATGAACGCCGGCCGCCCGCTCGGGATGCTGTCGGCCTGCTTCGTCCTGCCGCTCGAGGACTCGATCCCCGACATCATGGAGACCGCCCGGCAGATCGCGCTCGTCCAGCGCGCCGGCGGCGGCACCGGGATCGACCTGTCGAAGCTCCGCCCGCAGGGCTCGATCGTCGCGTCGTCCGGCGGCACGACCGAAGGGCCCCTCTCGTTCCTCCGGATGCTCTCCGGCGTGACGAACGCGATCCAGCAGGGCGCGTTCCGCCGCGGCGCGAACATGGGGACGATGCGGGTCGACCACCCGGACGTCGTCCCGTTCATCCGCATCAAGGAGGACCTGAGCGAGGTCACGAACTACAACCTGTCGGTCACGATGACCGACGCGTTCATGGAGCAGTACCGGACCGACCCGTCCGCGCTCCACGAGGTGGTCAACCCGCACGACGGGAAGCGCGCGCTGCTCCGCCGGAAGGACGGCTCCGCGGACTACGAGGCGCACGGCCGCGACCTCTCGGCCGAGGAGGCCGCGGAGTACTGGAACACGAACGACCTGTTCGACCTGATCGTCGACAAGGCGTGGGCCTCGGGCGAGCCGGGCCTGATCTTCATCGACCGGGTGAACGAGCACAACCAGACCCCGAACGTCGGCGAGATGGCGACCACGAACCCGTGCGGGGAGCAGCCGCTCCTCCCGTACGAGGCGTGCAACCTCGGCTCGCTGAACCTCGCGAAGTTCGTCCGCCAGGACGGCACGATCGACTACGAGGACCTGGGGGACACGGTGCGGACCGCGGTCCGCTTCCTCGACGACGTCGTCGAGGCGAACAACTACCCGACGCCCGAGATCGACAAGATGTGCCGGGCGAACCGGAAGATCGGGCTCGGCGTCATGGGCTGGGCCGACCTCCTGTTCAAGTGCCGCATCGGGTACGACTCCGACGAGGCGCTCCGGCTCGCGCGCGAGATGGGCGAGTTCATCCAGCAGACCGCGTGGGACGCGGACACCGAGCTCGCCGAGGAGAAGGGCGTCTTCGACAACTGGAAGGGGTCGCGCTGGGACGTCCAGCACAACCGGAAGATGCGGAACGCCCACACGGTGACGATCGCCCCGACCGGAACGATCTCGATCATCGCGGGCTGCTCGGGCGGGATCGAGCCGATCTTCTCGCTGTCGTTCGTCCGCCAGGTCATGGAGGGACAGACGCTCTACGAGACCAACCCGATCTTCCGCTCCGAGCTCGAGTCGCTCGGCCTCGACGAGACCGAGATGCAGCTCGCGCTCGAGACGGCCGCCAAGCACGGGACGGTCGAGACGTGCGACCTGCTGCCGGAGGAGACGCGCGGCGTCTTCCGCTCGGCGCGCGACGTGTCGCCGAACGCGCACGTCCGGATGCAGGCGGCGTGGCAGGAGTTCACGGACGCCGCGGTCTCGAAGACGATCAACTTCCCGAGCGAGGCGTCGCGCGACCAGGTGAAGGAGGCGTACCTCCTCGCGTTCGAGACGAAGTGCAAGGGGATCACGGTCTACCGCGACGGCAGCCGCCAGAACCAGCCGATGGCCCTGAAGAAGGGCGAGGCGAAGAAGGGCGGGGACGCCGTGAAGGAGACGTCGGACCGCGAGGAGGACAAGATCCAGATCGCGCCGGTCCGGCTCCCCGAGATCATGTCGGGGCTCCGCATCCGGCAGATCACGCCGTTCGGCAACATGCACGTGAAGATCAGCGTCGACGCCCGGACCGGCGACGAGCGCGAGGTGTTCGCGCAGCTCGGCAAGGGGGGCGACGTCGCGACGTCCGACCTCGAGGCGATCTGCCGGCTGATCTCGCTCTTCCTCCGCTGCAACGGCCCGATGGAGCTCGCGATGAAGCAGCTCGAGGGGATCGGCTCCTCGCTCTCCGTCCCGAGCGCCGAGGGGCGCGTCACGTCGCTCGCCGACGGCCTCTCGAAGGCGATCAACAAGTATCTGAAGGCGAAGAAGAAGTTCGGGCTGAAGCCGCTCCTCCTCGGCGAGGTCGACCTGAACAAGCTCGACGAGGACGACGACGCGCCGCACCCCGGGAACGGGAACGGCAACGGCAACGGCCGGACGTCGCAGACCGCCTTCAAGGTGAAGTGCCCCGAGTGCGTCGGGAACCTCATCTACGAGGAGGGGTGCGTGAAGTGCCCGAGCTGCGGCTACAGCCAGTGCTGACCCCCTCCTGACCGACCGAACCTCCCCCTCCAGGGACTTCGGGCCGGGCGGGCCGCCCGGCGGGCGGGGGCCGGC
>JBICIB010000751.1:0-2803 GCA_043101415.1 Planctomycetota bacterium JB042
CCGCCGCCGATCTCGACCTGCTCCCCCCGGGCGATGATCGCGTCCCGCCCCTCGGAGAGCGCGCGCAGCGTGAGGAGGCAGGCGGCGGCGTTGTTGTTGACGACGGTCGCGGCCTCGGCGCCGGTCAGGTCGCACAGGAGGGCCGCGATCCGGTTCTCGCGCAGGTCGCGCTCCCCGGTGTCCGGGTCGACCTCGACCACCGCGTACCGCGCGGCGTCCCGGGCCGCGTCGATCGCGGCGTCCGAGAGCGGCGCGCGGCCGAGGCCGGTGTGGAGGAGGATCCCGGTCGCGTTGACGACGCCGCGGTGCTTCCGCCGCAGGACGTCGGCCGCCGCCGCGCGGACCGCCGTCGCGAACCCGGCCTCGCCGAACAGCGCCTCGACGTCGGTCGCCGCGCCGGCGGAGAGCGCGGCGCGGTGCCGGTCGACGACCCCCCGCACGAGCTCGAGCAGCAGGGGACGCGAGAGCGCCCGCAGATCGTCGTGCCGCTCGACCCGCTCGAGCAGCGCGTCGACCTTCGGGATGCGGCGCAGGAGCGAGGCCTTGTCGGACATTCGGGCAGTGTAGCAGTCCGACCGGGATGTGCGGCGCGTCCGAGGCGCTCGCTTGACCCGGGCCCCCGCCGAGGCTTCCATGGTCACATGTCGTACCGGTGGCGCTTCCATCCCGATCACGCCCCGCTGCAGGAGGCGATCGCCCGGTCGGCCCGCCTGTCGGCGCTGGGCGCCCGCCTGCTCGTCAACCGCGGCATCCGGTCGCCCACCGAGGCCGAGGAGTTCCTCCGTCCCGGCCTCTCCTCGCTCTCCGACCCGTTCACCATGTCGCACATGGAGCGCGCGGTCGAGCGGGTGCTCGCGGCGCTCCGGTCGCGCGAGCCGATCGTGGTCTACGGCGACTCGGACGCGGACGGCGTGTCGGGGACGGCCCTGCTGACCGGCTTCCTCCGGGCGGTCGGCGCGAACGTCTCGTCGTACATCCCGAACCGCCTCGAGGAAGGCTACTCGCTCACCGAGCGCGGGATCGCCGCGATCCGCGCGCGGGAGGCCCGCCTCGTGATCACGGTCGACAACGGGACGTCGGCGACCGGGGCGATCGACGAGCTCGCGACGAGCGGGATCGACGTCATCGTCTGCGACCACCACGAGCCGCCACCGAACCCGCCGACCCCGCTCGCCCTCCTGAACCCGAAGTGGGACGGGTGCGGCTACCCCTTCCCGTACCTCTGCGGGACGGCCGTCGCCTTCCAGCTCCTGAACGGTCTCGCCAGCCGGCTGCCGGCCCGAAACCGGAACCGCGACGCGATGCTCGGCCTCCTGCGGCACTCGATCTCGTTCGTGGCGATCGCGACGATCTGCGACTGCGTGCCGCTCGTCGGCGAGAACCGCGCCCTCGCCCGGGGCGGCCTCGCCGCGCTGCAGGCGACCGAGCATCCGGGCCTCTCCGCGCTGCTGAGGGTGGCGAGCGTCCCGAAGGAGGTCCAGTCGGACGACATCTCCTTCCGACTCGGCCCGCGCATCAACGCCGCGGGGCGGCTCGGGCAGGCGGACCGCGCCCTCGCGCTCCTGCTCGCCGACGAACGGGACGAGGCGAGAGCGCTCGCGCGCGAGCTCGACGACCAGAACGCCGAGCGGCAGCAGCTCGAGGCGGACATCACCCGCTCCGCGCGCCGCAAGGTCGAGGAGTCGTTCGACGCGCGCGACCCGGTGATCGTCCTCGCGGACGACGAGTGGCACTCCGGCGTCGTCGGCATCGTCGCCGCCCGCCTCGCCGGCGAATTCGACCGGCCGTCGGTCCTCGTCGCGATGAACGGCGAGCGCGGACGCGGATCGGGACGCTCCGCCCGCGGCTTCGACCTCTACTCCGCCCTCCACGACTGCTCCGAGCACCTCGTCGGCTTCGGCGGCCACGCGTTCGCGGCCGGCCTCGAGATCGAGCGACGGCGGTTCCCGGCGTTCCGGGAGGCGTTGCTCGAGCGCGCCCGGCGCGGCTTCGACGAGACGCGGGAGCGCGAGCTCCTGATCGACGCCGAGGTGCCGCTCGGCGTGTTGAACCCGTCGCTCATGCACGAACTCGGCCGGCTGGCGCCGTTCGGGGAGGGGCACGCGAACCCGGTCTTCGCCGCGCCCGACCTCCGCGTCGACGGCGCGCCGCGCGTCGTCGGGAAGAACCGCAGCCACCTCTCGTTCGCGGTCCAGCAGGGCGGAGTCCGCCGGAAGGCGATCGGGTACGGGCTCGCGCACCACGCCGAGCGGGTGTCGGCCGGCACCCCGTTCGCCGTCGCGTTCACCCCGAGACTGAACCTCTTCCGCGGTCAGGCCGACGTCGAGCTCGACGTGAAGGACTTCCGCTTCGCCGAGGACCGCGCGTGACGAGCACCGAACCGGAGGCCGCCCCGAAGGCGGCGCGTCCCTCCCTGATGCGTCGCCTGTACGACTGGGTGATCGGTTTCGCGGAGTCGAAGCACGCCGCGCTCGCGCTCTTCCTGCTGGCGTTCGCCGAGTCGTCGTTCTTCCCGATCCCGCCCGACGTGCTCCTGCTCGCCCTCTGCTTCGGCGCGCCGCGGAAGTCGCTCTTCTACGCGCTCGTCTGCGCGCTCGGGTCGGTGCTCGGCGGCGTCGGCGGCTACTACATCGGCTACGCGTTCTCCGACCTCGGCCGATGGCTGATCTCCACCCTCGCCGGCCCGGACAAGTTCGACGTCGTCGCCGGGATGTACGGCGACGACGCGTTCTTCTACGTCACCGTCGCCGCGTTCACGCCGATCCCGTACAAGGTGTTCACCATCGCCGGGGGGATGTTCCAC
>JBICIB010000752.1:0-5281 GCA_043101415.1 Planctomycetota bacterium JB042
CTGGCGCCGACGCGGCGACGGCGTCGCGGGCCGCCGCCACCAGGAGCGCCTTCGCGGTGGCCGCCGACATGGCGTCGAGCTGCTCCCCCAGCTCGATCCTCACGTCCGCCACGAGCGCGAGGACGCCCGCGACCACCGGCGCGGCGACGGACGTCCCGAGGTACTCGCCGACCTTCCCGTCCTTCAGCGCGCCGAGGACGCCGATCTTCTGCGAGACCGAGTCGTACGCGCCGGGCGCGACGAGGTCCGGCTTGAGCCGGCCGTCGATCGTCGGGCCGAGGCTCGACAGGCGGGAGACCCGGCCGTCGAGCGTGTCGAACGCGCCGACGGCGATCGGGTTCTTCGCGACCGCCTCGATCGAGTAGTAGCCGGCGTGGACCTGGAACTGGCCCGGGTCCCCGTCGCCGAGGTTCCCGGCCGCGAACACCGCCGGCCGCGAGGGGAGCGCCTCCCCCGCGAACAGCGCGGACCCGCGCACCACCTCCTCGATCCCGACGACGAGGTCCTCGGAGTACGTGGTCTTCGGACTGATCGCGTACGAGTGGTTCGAGACCGCGCAGCCGTGCGTCTTCAGGATGGAGGCCCACGACGTGAGGTCGTCGGAGACCCATGACAGGTCCAGGAGGAGCGCCTCCGGCGCCTGCCCCCGCAACGCGAACGCCGGGATCCCCTCGTCCGCCTTCGCGGCGCCTCCCCCGGCGGCGACCGAAGCGGCGTGCGTGCCGTGGTCGCCCTCGAGGTCCGGGTTCGCGGGGTCGACCCGCGTGCCGTTCGACCCGGTCTTCGCGAACTCGGGGTGGTCGTCGTCGATCCCGTCGTCGCAGATCGCGATGCGGACGCCGTCGCCGCTCGGTCCGCGGTAGCGCGACCCCGGCGCGCTCGCGGTGAGATCGATCCGGTGCGCCCGGTCGACGTTCGTCCACGCGCGCACGAGCTCGCCGAGGGGGCGCGTCTCCTCCTGCGGCTGGATCCAGACCACGCGCGGATCGGCGGCCAGGTCGAGGACCGGGGCCCCTTCCGCCTCGACGTGATAGCTCCGGCCGTTCCCGACCGGCTCTCCCTCGAGGCCGAACCTCCGCAGCACGTCGGCCGCCTCCTCGGGCGGGACGCCGCGCCGGAACGCGACGCGGAGCCGGGCCGGCTCGCGCGACTCGCCCTCGCCCTCGCCCTTCTCCGCCGCGGCCGCCGCCGCCTCCCGCGCGACCTCCGCCATCGCCGGGCTCACCTTGTCCCCCGGCTCGACCATCGTCCCCGCGCGCACCAGCGCCTGGAGCACGCCCCACGGCGTCGCGCCCCCCGCCGGCACCGCGGCGGAGTACGCGTCCTGCCCGAGGAACTCGAGCAGTTCGATCCCCGCCCCCCGCAACGTCCGGTGGTCCTCGGGCGCGACGTCCCGGCGGAACAGCAGGATCGCGAGGACGTGGTCGTGGTCCCCCTGCTTCAGCGCCTCGGTCAGCGGATCGTCGAGCCCCTGGTCGAGTTCGACCGTCCGCGAGTGCAGCTCGATCGTCACCGGCCCCTCGAGCGCCTCGGCCGAGCAGCCGAGGAGCAACCCGAGGGCCCACGTCCCCCTGCGAACGCGCATCCGTCCCTCCGTCCCCGCCGGCACCCCGGCCCGGCGATCGTCCGGGACTCATCACGGGGCGCGGGCGGATCCGTGTCAAGGGGAAGCCTCCGGCCGACCGCAGGCCGAAACCCGGGATTCCGTCCGGAGGGGCGCGAGACGCCTCGTTCGGGCGATCCGTGGGTTTCGTGCTAATCTCTGGCCGATGGAGGTCCGCGAGCACGCCACCCTGCTGCTGAACCGCATGAGCCGGGGCGACCGGCAGGCGGCGGAGGAGCTCGGGCCGCTCCTGGAGACCGAGCTCGGCAAGCTCGCCCGCGGACACCTCGGCCGCGAGGCGCGACACCACACGCTCGACGCGACCGAGCTGGTCCACGAGGCGTTCGTCCGCCTGATCAAGACCGACGACCAGGCGTTCGAGAGCCGCCAGCAGTTCTTCGCGCTCGCCTCGCACGTCATGCGCTCGGTCCTCGTCGACCACGCCCGCGCGAAGGGCGCCCGCAAGCGGTCGGCCAGCGGCGTCCGCGTGACGCTCGCCCCGATCGCCGCCGCCGACGCGTCCCCGCTCGACGTCCTCGCCGTCGACGAGGCGCTCTCCGCGCTCGCCGAGATGGACGAGGAGCTGGGGCGCATCGCCGAGCTCCGGCTGTTCGGCGGGCTCGACACCGACGAGATCGGCGACGCGGTCGGGCTGCCGCGCCGCACGGTGCAGCGCCGCTGGAAGGTGGCGAGCGCGTGGCTGTCGAAGCGGCTCGTCGCGGAGTGACCCGGCGGTGAGCGACGACGACGCGCGCCGCGAGCTCCGCGCGCTGCAGATCCTCGAAGCGGCGCTCGAGAAGCCGACCGGGGAGCGGCTCGCGTTCGTCGACGGGGAGGCGGCCTCCGACGAGGCGCTCCGCGACGAGGTCCTCCGGCTGCTCGAGTTCGCGGGGGAGGACGACGAGCTCGCGCCGTTCGTCGCCCCGAGCGCGCCCTCGCCGGAGGCCGAGCGCACGATCGGTCCGTACCGCCTGAAGGCGCGCGTCGGCGCCGGCGGGATGGGCGAGGTCTGGCGGGCCGAGCGCGCGGACGGGGCGTTCCACCGCGAGGTCGCCGTGAAGCTCCTCCGCGCCGACGTCGGCGGCGACGAGCTGCTGGAGCGGTTCGCGCGCGAGCGCCAGGTGCAGGCCGCGCTGCAGCACCCGGGGATCGCGCAGCTCCTCGACGGCGGCGAGGACGAGCGCGGCGTCCCGTACCTCGTGCTCGAGTACGTCGACGGCCGCCCGATCGTCGAGCACTGCCGCCGCGCGAAGCTCGACGATCGGGCGCGCCTGGCGCGCTTCCGCGACGTCGGCGCCGCCGTCGCCCACGCGCACGCCCGCGGCGTCGTCCACCGCGACCTGAAGCCGTCGAACATCCTGGTCGGCGAGGACGGCCGCCCGCGCCTCCTCGACTTCGGCATCGCGCGCGTGCTCGACCCGGCGATGATCGCCCCGGGGCTCGACGTCACGCAGGGGACGTTCCGGATGATGACGCCGGCGTACGCCTCCCCCGAACAGCTCCGCCTCGAACCGGCGACGCCCGCGTCCGACCAGTACGCGCTCGGCGTCCTCCTGTACGAGCTCCTGACCGAGCACCTCCCGTTCGACCTGGAGGGGCGCTCGCCGGCGGAGATCGAGCGGCTCGTCACCGACGAGGAGCCGAGCCGGCCGAGCGAGACCCGCCGCGACCGCCGCCTCGCCGGCGACCTCGACTGGATCGTCCTCCGCGCGCTCCGGAAGGAGGCGCGCCGGCGGTACGCCTCGGTCGACGACCTCGCGCAGGACATCCGCCGCTTCCTGACCGGCGTCCCGGTGCGGGCGCGGCCCGACTCGACGGCGTACCGGGTCTCGAAGTTCGTCCGCCGCTACCCGGTCCCGGTGGCGCTCGTCGCGCTGCTGTTCGTCGTCCTCTCGGCCGGCATTCTCGTCAGCCTCGACCAGCGCGACCGCGCGCGGGAGGCCGCGGACGCCGCCTCGCTCGCGCGCGCCGACGCCGACCGGAAGCGCGAGGAGGCGGAGACCGTCACGTCGTTCCTGACGTCGATGATCGCCGACGCGGCCCCCGGCGGGCGGGTCGACCGGGAGGCGACGATCCGCGACGCGCTCGACGTCGCCGCGGCGGACCTCGAGCGCGGCGACTGGACCGGGCGGGAGGCGCTCGAGGCGAGGCTGCGGCTGGAGGTCGGCCGGGCGTACTACCTGCTCGGCGCGTACGCCCCGGCCCGCCCGCACCTCGAGCGCGCGATGGCGCTCGTCGCGGCGATGCCGCCCCCGCGGGACGATCTGTGGGCCGCGACGGTCTACGTCCAGGCCTCTCTCCTGAAGGCCGAGGAGCGGTACGCCGAGGCGGAGGTGCTCGCGCGCGAGCTCCTGGCGTATCGCGAGACACAGGGGGACGAGCGCGCGCGCCTCGCGGCGTTGAACGACGTCGCCGGCATGGCGCGGAGCCAGGAGCGCCTCGACGAGGCCCGCTCGCTGTTCGAGGCGGCGATCGAGGGGTTCGAGGCGATCGAGGACGGCGAGGCCGCGGACGGGCTGGCGCAGGCGCTCAACAACCTCGGCGTCCTCGAGAGCCAGTCCGGGCGGCCGGCGGAGGCGATCCCGCTGTTGGAGCGCGCGCTCGCGATCGGGGAGGCTCGCGCCGGGCCGAACGCTCCGGTGGTCCTCCTCTACCGCTCGAACCTCGGCCGCGTGCTCGGCGAGGTCGGGGAGGTCGACCGGTCGATCCCGATGCTGCGGGAGGTGCTGGACGAGCGGTGCCGGCTGCTCGGGATGGACCACGCGGACACCTGTCAGACGCGGACGACCCTCACGCTCCAGCTCGTCCGGACGGGGCAGGCGCGCGAGGCGGCGGAGCTCGCCGAGTGGAACGTCCGGATGCTGCGCGACGCGCACGGGTCGCGCCACGTGCTGACCGCGAACGCGCTCGAGATCGCGGGGAAGCTCGCGTACAACGCCTTCCGCGACCTCGACGCGGCGTGGCTCCGGACCGCCGAGGCGCTCGAGATCCGGACCGCGCTCTTCCCGCGGCACGACCGGGCGATCGTCGACCTGCAGCTCGGCCTCGGGCTGCTGATGCGCCAGCGCGGCGACCACGCGACCGCGATCGAGCTGCTCCAGGGCGCGCTCGGGGCGCCGGAGGAGGAGCTGGTCGCCTCGGGGCTGATCGATCCGATCACGCTGATGCTCACCCGGTCGTGCGTCGACTCTGGCCGGCTCGCCGACGCGGCGTGGGCGTTCGAGCGGCGCGCCGCGGGGCTCGAGCGGCTCCGCGGCCCGGACGACCCGCGGACGATCCAGGCGATCCAGGAGGCGGGGGTCGCGGCCCTGAAGCTCGGCCGGCTCGACGTCGCCCGCGAACGCCTGGAGACCGCGTACGCGCGCTGGTCCGCGCTCGACGCCCCGCCGGACCACCACCTCCGCCGCTGCATCGAGGGGTCGATCCAGCTCGCGCGCCGCCGGGGGGACGACGTCGCCGCCGCGCAGTGGACCGCGGCCCGGGACGACCTCGACCGGCGGGCGGCGGAGGCGGCGGACGGCTCGGAGTGAGAGGGTGAGGGACGGGGGAACCGAATGAAGCGAGTCGCGATCCTCGTCGTGGCGGCCTCGACGCTGATGCTCGCCGTGCGGTGGCTCGTCGGCGACCGCGGAGACGCCGTCACCGACGTCACGGGAGGGACGCCGGCCGCGTCCCGAC
>JBICIB010000753.1:0-7464 GCA_043101415.1 Planctomycetota bacterium JB042
GGTCCGTCCGGGCGCCGGCCGCACGCCGCCTCGACCCGGTCGAGCACCGCCTCCTTCAGCGGCTTCGCCGGGTCGTCCGGATCGGTCAGGAAGTCGGCGCGGCGGAACCACGCGAGGGCGGGGCGGCGCGCCGACCAGAGGAGCCGCCCGTCCAGCGCCTCGGGGAGTTCGTCGAGGTCGAGCCAGAGCTGCGCGAGGCGGTAGCGGAACGCGTGCTCGATCGGCGCGCGCCGGCGGTGCGTCACCTCGCCGAAGTAGACCGCGCTCTCCATCCCTACAGGTCCTTCCCGAGCGGACGGCACGCCGCGAGCGCGCTCTTCACGCCGTCCTCGTGGAAGCCGTACCCCCAGTACGCGCCGGCGAACGAGGTCCGGTTCCGGCCGTTCAGGCGCGCCGCCGACGGCTGGCGCGCCACCGCCTCGCGGGTGAAGATCGGGTGCTCGTACAGGTACCGGCCGAGGACGGCGTCCGGATCGATCGCGTGGTCGCGGTTCAGCGTGACGCAGTAGTCGCGCGAGGCGTCGAGCCCCTGCAGACGGTTCATCCAGTACGTGACGACGGTCCGGCGGGTCTCCTCCGGTTCGAGGTGGTAGTTCCACGACGCCCACGCCTTCCTCCGGCGGGGGAGGATGGACGCGTCGGCGTGGAGGACGGTGTCGTTCGGCTGGTAGCGGAAGGCGCCGAGGACGTCCCGCTCCTCCGGGGTCGCGTCCTCGAGCATCCGGAGGGTCTGGTCGGCGTGCGCGGCGAGGATCACGTGGTCGAACCGCTCGGCGCCGGCGGCGTCGGTGACGACCTCGACCCGATCGTCGAACCGGCGGACCGCGCGCACCGGCGACGACGTCCGGATGCGGTCGCGGAACGGCCGGACGAGCGCCTCGACGTACGCGCGCGAGCCCCCCTCGACGACGAGCCAGTCCGGGCGGTCGTCGACGGTCAGCATCCCGTGGTGGTCGAAGAACCGCGCGAACGTGCGGAACGGGAACGCGCGGATGCCGGCCGGCTCGGCGGACCAGATCGCCGACCCCATCGGGACGAGGTACTTCTCGACGAACCACTCCGAGTACCCCATCCGATCGACGAACGCGCCGAGCGTGGTGACGTCGTCGCCGACGCCGTTGCGCGCGAACCGCGTGGCGTCGCGGTTGAACCGGAGGATGTCCCGGACCATGCGGAGGAACCGCGGCGAGACGAGGTTGCGACGCTGCGCGAAGAGGGTGTCGAGCGAGGTGCCGTTGTACTCGAGCCCGGTCCGCTCGCACTTCACGCTGAAGCTCATGTCGCTCTTCCGCCAGGCGACGCCGAGCCGGCGGAGGAGCTTCAGGAAGTTCGGGTACGTCCGCTCGTTGAACACGATGAACCCGGTGTCGACGGCGTGCGTCCGCGTCGACCCGTCCGCCGCCTCCTCCGGCACGTCGACCGTGTGCACGTGCCCCCCGATCCGGGCGTCCGCCTCGAAGACCGTCACGTCGTGGTCCTCGTGGAGGAGCCAGGCGGCGACGAGCCCCGAGACCCCCGATCCGACGACGGCGACCTTCACGAGCCGCTCCCCGTCGCATCCCGGACCGCCGCCGGCACCGGCTTCAGGTCCCAGACCACGCCGAGCCACGACAGGACGACCAGTCCCCACCACGTCGGGTCGAGCTCCCACCAGAAGAACCCCTGGCGGGTCGAGTGAGGGTAGTGGTGGTGGTTGTTGTGCCACCCCTCGCCGAGCGTGAGGAGCGCCAGGGCGGCGTTGTTCCGGCTCGTGTCGCGGGTCGCGTAGCGGCGCCGTCCGACGGTGTGGGCGAGCGAGTTGATGGTGAACGTCGCGTGGAACAGGACCACGGTCGAGACGACGAACCCCCAGACGAGCATCTGCCAGGCGTTCGTTCCGAGGCCGGGCGCGACCCGCTCGAGGAGCGCGCCGAGGCCGAGCATGCCGAGCGCCAGCAGCGCGGGGACGAGCGTGTCGTACCGGTCGAGGAAGCGGAGCTCGGGGTATCGCGCCAGGTCGCGCACCGCGTCGTTCGGGGTGGCGAAGTTCCGTCGGGAGAGGAACCAGCCGAGGTGGCTCCAGAGGAAGCCCCGATGCCGCGGCGAGTGGGCGTCGTCCGGACCGTCGGAGCGTCGGTGGTGGAGGCGGTGATGTCCGGCCCACCAGAGCGGCCCGCGCTGCACCGCGGAGGCGCCGAGGAGCGCGAAGGCGAACTGAGCCGCCCGCGAGGTCTTGAACGCGCGGTGCGAGAAGTACCGGTGGTAGAACGCGGTGATCGCGAACATCCGGAGCAGGTAGAGCGCCGCCGCCACGGAGACCGCGACCGGGCTCCACCCGACGGCGAGCACCGCGAGGCACGCGACGTGCATGCCGAGGAACGGGACGACCCGCGCCCAGTCGATGCGGTCGACCGCCTCCGCCGCCGCGGGGGAAGGGGCGGCCGCGGAGGTGTCGAACCATCGCCGGAGGACCGCGGTCATCGACGGCCCTCGCGTGCTTCCCTTCCCGTGGCGCGGAGCCGTGCGTGGTGGACGAACCACTCGCGGCCGTCGTCGAAGCGGAACAGCTCGGCGCACGCGAGGAAGAAGACCCGCCAGCGGTGGACCCACGTCCGGGCCTCCCCGGGGCCGTACGTCGCGGCGAAGACCGACTCGACGGCCGCCGAGTCCCGGTCGAGCCGTCGCAGCCACGCCTCGGCCGTCCGCGCGTAGTGCGTCCCCGGGACGGTCCACCTCTCCTCGGTCTCGAGGTCGCTCCGGAAGCGGTCGAACAGGCCGGGGGACGGCATCTGCCCGCCGGTGAAGAAGTGCTTCCCCATCCAGTCGTCGTCGCCCGTCGTCTCGAACGGGTACGGCGAGGAGCGGTGGGCGAAGACGTGGAAGAAGAGGCGTCCGTCCGGCTCGAGCCACCGCCGGACGCGCCGGAACATCTCCTCGTAGTTCCGGACGTGCTCGAGCATCTCGACCGACACGACGCGGTCGAACCGGGCGGCCGGCGCGAAGTCGGCGACGTTGGCGGTCACGACCGAGAGGTTCGTCAGCGCCCGCTCCGCGGCCCGCGCCTCGATGAACCGCCGCTGGCTCGCGCTGTTCGACAGCGCCGTGATCCGCGCGCCGGGGAAGCGCTCGGCCATCCAGAGGGTGAGCGAGCCCCAGCCGCAGCCGAGCTCGAGCACCTCCTGCCCGTCCTCGAGCCCCGCGCGCTCGCACGTGAGCGCGAGCATCGCCGCCTCCGCCCCGTCGAGGTCGTCGTCGGCGCGGTCGTCGTCGAACCAGGCGGAGCTGTACTTCAGGTGACGTCCGAGCACGAGCTCGTAGAAGGCGGCGGGCACCTCGTAGTGCTGTTCGTTCGCGGCGTCGGCCGCCACGACGAGCGGTCCGCGGCGGATCGCCTCGGCCCAGGCGTCGGTCCGCGCCCGCTCGCGGACCGGATCGCCGGCGCCGATCTCGGCGAGGCGCCGGCGGAGGAGGCGGCGGATGCCGGTCCGGAGGACGGGGTCGGGGAGGAGTCCCTTGTCGACGGCGGTCTCGATCAACGTCACGGCGCGTTCTCCCGGGGGGCAGGGGCGGAGGCTCCGTCCTCGCGGGGGAACCAGGGGAAGAAGGCGCTGGTGGTCCGCTGGTACTCGCGGTACGCGTCGCCGCGGCTCCGGAGCGCCTGCTCCTCGGTCGGCGGGATGCCTGTCACCTTCAGGATCAGGAAGAGCATCGCCGCGGGGGCGAGCCACGCGACGGCTCCGTACGGCGCGCCGAACGCCCAGAGCGGGTACGCGAGCCAGTGGAGCCACTCGAAGAAGTAGTTCGGGTGCCGGCTGAAGCGCCAGAGCCCGTCCCGGCAGACGCGCCCGCGGTTCGCCGGGTCGCGGCGGAAGCGGGCGAGCTGGCGGTCGGCGATCGACTCCCCGACGATCGACGTCACGATCAGCGCGGCCGCGACGAGGTCGAGCGGCCCGAGCGGGGCTTCGTTCGCCAGGGCGAGGCGGAGCGGGATCGCGAGCAGCACGACCGAGAGCCCCTGCGCCTGGTCGAACCAGACGAGCCACCGGGAGAAGCCGTCCCCCTTCTCCTCGCGGAGGCGGCGGTAGCGGCCGTCCTCCTCGACCTCGCCGGTCAGGCGGTCGCCGACCAGGTGCGTGGCGAGCCGAAGGGACCAGGCCGCGACCAGGACGGCGACCAGGCCGCGGCGGACCGGGTCGCCCGGGGTCGTGAGCGCGAGGAAGACCGCGACCGGCGCGAACGAACCGGACCAGACCGCGTCGACCAGCCCCGCGTCCCGCCGGCGGAGTTGGACCCGATGGGTCGCCGCCATGGCCAGCGCCAGGAAGACGGCCACGACGAGGAGTTGGAGGGGGAGGGTCAGGTTCAACCTTCGTCCGGTTCGATGGGGGAGGAGCGGGAGGGTGGAAGCGCCCTGCCTCGTATGGTCGGTTCGATTCCGGGGCGCTCCGGGATGCAGCCGCCGGGGATCGAAACGGTAGGTTGCTCGCTCCCTCCGGAACCCACGATGCGCGACGTCCTCGCCAAGCTCGGCCGCCACGGCCTCGTCTTCTCGATCGGGCTCCTGCTCTCGCGGCTGGTCGGGTTCGTGGTCCTCCCGTTCCTGACTCGATCCCTCGACGAGTGGCAGTACGGCGTCCACGACCTCCTGGCGCAGACCGGGATGATCGTCGGGATGATCGCGGCCCTCGGCCTGCCGTCGGCGGTGTTCCGGTGGTACGTCTACGAGGCGGAGACGCCGGAGGATCGTCGCCGCGCCCTGGCGACCGGGTTCCGCGCGACGGCGGTGAGCAGCGTGATCGTCGGCCTGCTGCTGGCGCTCCCGGCGACGCCGATCGCCCGCGAGCTGGCGGGCGGCCGCACGGGGTTCGCGTCGCTCTACGTCCTGATCCTGCTGACGTACGTGATGCAGAACCTCCGGAACGTCTGCATCTCGATCCTTCGCGCGGAGTACCGGTCGACGCAGTTCCTGATCGTCTACTGCGTCGAGTTCCTTCTCTGCGTCGGGTTGAACCTCTGGCTCGTCGTCGGGCTGCGGCTCGGGGTGGCGGGGCTCGTCTGGTCGAACCTGATCGGCGCGGCGGTGGCGCTGGCGCTCGGGATGGCGTTCGTGCCGGGAGTCTGGCGGGGCGGGTCGGACCGCGCGATGCTCCGGCGGATGATCGGGTTCGGCGCGCCGCTCGTGCCGCAGGCGCTGGCGTTCTTCCTGCTCGACTCGCTCGACCGGTACTGCCTGAACGGGCTGCTCGACGACGGGGCGGACGTCGTCGGCCTCTACGGCCGCGGCGCGCAGTTCGCGACGATCCTCCACGCGGCGCTGATCCTGCCGTTCACCACGCTCTGGCCGAACGTCTTCTACGAGCTCGCGAAGCGCGAGGACGGCCCGCGCGACATCGGCCGGTTCGCGTCGTACTACGCCGTCGTCGCGGGGTTCCTCGCCGCGGGGCTCGCGGCGTGCGGCGAGCCGCTGGTCCGCCTGATGACCGACGCGAAGTACCACTCGTGTCACGTGGTCGTCCCGATCCTCGCGCTCTCGATCGTCCTGTTCGGCGCGAACGAGTTCCCGCGCGTCGGCTTCCTCGTGAAGAGCCGCACGCGCATGCTCCCCGTCCTCGTCGGCGTCGCGGTCGTCGTGAACCTCGCCCTGAACCTCGCGCTGATCCCGCGGTACGGGATGCTCGGCGCGGCCTGGGCGTCGGTCGGCGCGTACGTCGTCCTCGTCCTCCTCCACGCGCGGTTCGGGCAGCGCCTCTACCGGCTCGAGTACGAGTGGGGGAGGATCGCCAAGGCGACGGTCGCGACGGCGGCCGCGCTCGCCCTCGCCTGGGCCTGGCCGTCGAGCGGCTCGGCGCTCGCCGACCTCTTCCTGCGCGGCGGCACCGTCGCCGTGGCCCAACCGCTCCTCGTCCTCGCCTCCGGCTTCCTCACCCCGGGAGAGAAGAGCCTGATCCGCGAGAAGCTGACGAGGAAGCGCGCATCGAGCTCCGATTAGGTCCTCCACGGCGGAGAAGCAGCGACCGATCCCCACCCGAAGGCGTCTGACCCCACGACGCGCAAGCAGCACCCGAGGGCGTCTGACCCCACGACGCGCAAGCAGTGGGGTCTGACCCCACCCCACTCAATGGCTACGAGACGGTGACGCCGCGCTGCACGAACCGTTGCCGCCGAACGACTTCCGACGCCCCTCCCGCCCCGTCTCCCGTGCGCACGCGGCCGGACCGACCGCGCGCGGCGAGCGCGAGTGGCCGCTCGAGGCCGTCATTTGCCCGTTCGCGAGGTGAGTGGGGTGGGGTCAGACCCCACCGCTTGCGCGTAGTGGGGTCTGACCCCGTTCATCGTCGCCGTTCATCGGAACCCCGTTCGTCGCCGATCGGCGCCGGGGATCGTCGGGTGGGGCCAGCGGTAGAGGCCGAAGAGACGGGCGGGGCAGGAACGCTTCGTGGGCGGCGGAGGGAGCGCTCTACACTCTCGACGCGCGCGGGAGGTGCGGCGCATGGAGGTCGGAATCGAGTACACGCTCGCGGCGCGGCACGCGCCCGGGGCGGGGCGGTACGTCCGGGAGCTCGTCCGGGCCCTGGCGGGGCGGGACGACCGCCCCGCGTTGGCGCTCTACGAGGAGACGCGCCGGCCGGCCGTCCTGCCGGCGGCGGCGCTCGGCCTCGACGGGGCGGCGGACGTCCGTCGGTGCGCCGTCGGACGACCGCGGCGACTCTCGCTGCTCGCGTCGCGGTTCGGGCTCGGTCCCGAGCGCCGGCTCGGACCGGTCGCGCTGTTCCACCACGCGCGGGTCGACGGCCTCGTCGCCCGGAGCGTCCCCGAGGTCGTCCCGGTCGCGGAGCTCCCGCCCGCGGGGAGCGGCGACGAGCGGGCGGCGGCCGAGCGACTTCGCCGGGCGGCGCGCCTCCTCGTCTTCTCGTCCTCGATGGGGGAGCGCCTGGTCCGGCTCGGGATCGACGAGGCCCGCGTGCACCGCGTGCCGGTCGGGGCGGACCATTGGGCGCGCGACCTCGAGGCGCCGCCGCCGCGCCGCGACCCGCCGGTCGTGACGGTGCTCGGGGCGGTCCGGCCGTCGCGGCGGCACCACGTGGTCCTCGCGGCGTGCGAACGGCTGCGTGTCCGCGGCGTGGAGGTCCGGCTCGACGTGCTCGGCCGCGCCGGCGATCGGAACGGTCCCTTCGAGGCGGCGCGAGCGGAGTCGCCGATGCGCCACGCCGTCCGGTGCGAGGTCCCGGACGAGACGGAGATCCCGGCGCGCCTCGCCGCCGCCTCGGTCGTGGTGCAGCTCGAGGACGATCCGGGGACGCCGGTGACGCCGTTGGAGGCGATGGCGCTCGGCGTGCCGGTGATCGCGAGCCGCGCTCCGGCGTTCGTCGAGGCGCTCGGGGACGCGGCCCGGTTCGTCGAGAACGTCGAGGCCGAGCGCCGCCGCCGGCAGGACGACCGCCCCGCCAGGGCCCGGACGAGCTCCCGGACGTACCGCCCCGCCCC
>JBICIB010000754.1:0-2973 GCA_043101415.1 Planctomycetota bacterium JB042
CACGCGCGCAGGAGCACGCCGAGCGCCCGGACGAGCGTCCAGCCGTCCGCGCCGCGGTTCACCCGTTCGAAGATCGCGGCGAGGTCGATCCCCTCGACCCGCTGCATCGTGAAGTAGAGGCGCCCGTCCGGATCGACGCCGAGCTCGTGCACCGGCACGATCCCCGGGTGCTCGAGGCGGCCGGTGATGCGCGCCTCCTCGAGGAACCGGGAGCGGGCGCGCGCGCGTGCCTCGCCGTCGATCGCGAGGTCGCGGATCGTCTTCATCGCGAGGTGGCGCCTCAGGTGCGCGTCCCAGACCGAGTGCACGACTCCCATGCCGCCGCGGCCGAGCTCCTCTCCGACGGTGTACCGATCGAACGAGGCACGGCGGACCTCGAGGAGGTTCGGACGGGTGTCCGGCGGGGGAGAGGCGGTCCGATCGAGCGCGGCGTCGACCTCGCTCCACGCGGCGTGGAGGCGGCGGAGCTCGTCCGCGAGCGCCGGATGTCGCGCGCAGAGCGAGTCGAGATCGACCCGGTCGCCCTGTTCACGGGCGATCAGGAAGGTCTCGAAGACGGCGTCCGCGCTCTCGGGGGGAAGGGGTGACGAGTCCACGCGCCAGATCATAGTTCTCGCCGAGGACTCGCAGGGGTTCGTCCCGCGCCGACGGTCCTTCCGCCTCTCCCCATGATCGCCGGCGAAACTCCCGAAACCGAACCCGGGAAAGAGCGACCTCTTCGTATGGCGAGGCACCGACGCGACTTCGACGCGCCGTGGAAGATGGCGCTCGAGCGGTTCTTCGAGGCGTTCGTCGCGCTCGTGGATCCGGAGCTGCACGACGCGGTCGACTGGTCGAAGGGGATCGAGTTCAAGGAGACGGAGCTCCGCCGGATCACCTGGTTCCAGTCGGGAGGCGCGAAGCACGTCGACAAGCTGGTCGAACTCCATCTGAAGTCGGGGGGAGCGGTCCGGGTCCTGGTCCACGTCGAGGTCCAGGCGACGGTGGAACGAGGGTTCGAGCAGAGGATGTTCACCTACTACGTCCGTCTCCAGGCGTTGAACGAGCGTCCGGTCCTGTCGATCGCGGTCCTCGCCGACGGCGATCCGCGCTGGCGACCGTCGAGGTTCGACGCCCGCGTCCTCGGGAGAGGGGCCGACTTCCGGTTCCACTCCGTGAAGCTCCTCGACTTCGAGGAGAGGCGGGCCGCGCTGGAGGAGAGCGACAACCCGTTCGCGGTCGTGATCCTGGCGCACCTGGCCGCTCTCCGTCGGGGGAGAGGGAGGCACCGGGTAGAATGGAAGGTGAATCTGGTCCGCCGTCTGCTCCGGGGCGGTTGGACGAAGGACGAGATCCAACACCTCTACCGCATCATGGACTGGCTCATGATTCTCCCGAAGGAACTCGAGCGGGCGTTCGAAGAGGAGGTCGCCCGGATCATGGAGGCGGAGGGAGTCCCCCTCCTCTCCAACATGGAGCTGAACGCGATCGCCAAAGGGTTGATCCAGGGAAGAGAGGAGGGGCGCGAGATGGGTCGGAAGGAGGGCCGAGCAGAAGGCCGGACGGAGGGCCGGGAGGAGGGCCGGGAGGAGGGCCGGGAGGAGGGCCGGGCGGAGGGCCGGGCGGAGGGGGAAGCGGAAGCGCGCCGCGAGAACCTCCTGCGCGTGATCGAGGCCCGGTTCGGCGAGGTTCGTGAGGATCTCCGCCGGACGATCGAGCGGCTCGGCCCGGACCGGCTCTCCGACGCGGTCGTCCTGGCGGCGACGGTCGGCGACGTCTCCGAGTTCGAGCGTCGAATCGCCGACTGAGCGCGGCGACTCGGCCGCTCCCCCGGGTCGAACACCTCGGAGTTACCGCGGCGGCGGGATGGGGTATCTTATGTCGAAAACCCAGAACTCCGCTTGCGAGGTGCTCGATGCTCTCCCCCCTCGACACGCGCGGCGGTTCCGATCGCTCCTACCAGCGCGATGGCGCCGCCCTCGTCTCTCCGCCTCTCCCCGGCCGAAGGCCGACCCCCCTCCCGCCCGGGATCGTCCGACTCGTCCTCGAGAACGCCCGGGTCCTCGCGCGCCGATGGCGCGGGGAACTCCTGGTCTCCGAGGTCCTCGCCCGCCTGTGCGACGAGCACGAGCCGGCGTTCCGTGCCCTCTGCGCTCGGGCGCGCGATCCGGGCCGGGTCGTCCGATCGATCCTGCCGCCCCTCTGGACCGAGGGCTGACGGCGCCTCGGCGCTGACGACCGCGGCGGGTCGGGGGCGTACACTCGACCTCCATGGTCGAGTCGGGCGACACGGACCTGCCGCCGGTCACCGGCGAGGTGACCGAGCTCCTCTTCCGGGCCTTGGACCGGCGGGAGGATCTCGACGTCGAGGCGCTCTGTCGGGCGCGGCCGGAACACGCCGAGGAGATCCGCCGGCGCTTCGGTGCGATGCGCTCGGCGGTCGAAGCGGCGCGCGTCGCGGCCGACGGCGCGGCGAGCGCCGACGCGGCGTGGCGTCCGTTCCTCGACCGTCTCCGGGCCGGGGACGAGGGGGCGGACCGCTACCGGGACGAGGGAGAGCTCGCACGAGGCGGGATGGGGGTCGTGCGTCGCGTCTTCGATCGGCGTCTGCGCCGTCCGATCGCGCTGAAGCGGATCCTCGACCGGGACGCCGGCGCGGCGGCGGTCGGGCGCTTCCTGGAGGAGGCGCAGGTCGCGGGCCAGCTCGATCACCCGGGGATCGTCCCGGTCCACGAGCTCGGGGTCGACGCCGACGGGCGCCTCTTCTTCACCATGAAACTGGTGGAGGGGGAGGAGTTCGGAGACGTGCTCGCGCGTGTCCGGCGCGGCGAGCCCGGCTGGACCCGGATGCGCGCCCTCGCGATCCTCCTCCGCGCGAGCGAGGCCGTCGCCTACGCCCACGCGAAGGGGGTGGTCCACCGCGACCTGAAACCCTCGAACATCATGGTCGGTCGTTTCGGCGAGACGTACGTGCTGGACTGGGGTCTGGCGAGG
>JBICIB010000755.1:0-5894 GCA_043101415.1 Planctomycetota bacterium JB042
ATCGGCGACGATCGACTTCGTCGCGCAGACGTTCCCGGAGCTCGCCGGGAGCGGCGCGCGCGCGGTCGACGTCGACCGGCTGGTGGAGGTCGTCGCGCGCGAGTTCGGCACGACGCCCGCGGACATCGCCTCGAGCCGCAAGCAGCGCCACGCGGTCCTCGGGCGGCACGTGGTCGTCTACCTCGCCACCGTCGTGTTCGACCTCCGGGCCCGGCGCGTCGTGCGGCACCTCGGCGGGCTCTCGCCGTCGACGGCCGCGTATGCGCGGCGGAAGATCGAGCTGCTGCGCCGGGAGGACCCGATCTTCGACGGCCGGGTGAAGCGGCTCCTCGAAGAGCTCGACTCCGGCCAGAAACTTCTCTTCTGAGTCGACCGGGGCTGGCGTCCCCCGCCCCCCCCGTTTCCAATGTCGGTCTTTCACGGTCCGCGGGTTTGCGGGCCGTCACCGACCCTCAGGAGGGGCTCCGGTATGTTCGTCGTCCTGGAAGGCATCGACGGCTGCGGCAAGACCACGCAGGCGCGCCGGCTCGTCGAGGAGTTCGAGAAGCGGGGCCGCGAGGTGCTGCACCTGCATGAGCCGGGGGGGACGGTCCTCGGCGAGAAGCTCCGCTCGCTGATCCTCACCCCGGACGCGAACGTCGAGATCCACTCCCGCGCCGAAGCGCTCCTCTACTCCGCGGCGCGCGCCGAGCTCGTCCGGACCGTGCTCGAACCGGCGCTCGAGGACGGCAAGTGGATCGTCTGCGAACGGTACTACTACTCCACGCTGGCGTACCAGGGGTACGGCCTCGGCGAGGACCCGGGGCTCCTGCATTCGCTCAGCGCGTACGCGACGCAGATGCTGAAGCCGAAGCGCGTCCTGCTGCTCGACGTCGATCCCGAGCAGGCGTTGAACCGGGTCGGGAAGAACCTCGACCGGATCGAGTCGCGCGGACCGGAGTACATGCACCGGGTCCGCGAGGGGTACCACCTGCTCTCCCGGCGCGAGCCGGAGCGGTTCCGGATCGTCGACGCCACGAAGGGGGTCGACGAGGTGAGCGCGCAGGTGATGGAACACATGGCGGATGTCCTTTCGTGACGTCCTGGGCCACGGGGCGCGGCTCGCCGAGCTGAGGCGCGCCCTCGCCGAGGATCGCCTGCCGCACGCGCTCCTCTTCACGGGGAAGCGCGGCGTGGGGAAGCGTCGGGTCGCGGACGCCCTCACGGCGGCGAGGCTGTGCGAGGCCGGCGGGGACGACGCCTGCGGGAGCTGCGGGTCGTGCCGCGCGGTGGCGCACGGCAACCACGCGGACGTCGAGGTCGTCGTGCGCGAGCCGGGGAAGCGAGACGTCGGCATCGAGCAGGTCCGCCTCCTCTCCGAGCGGCTGTTCCGGAAGGGGTACGGCGGGCGGGGGAAGGTCGCGATCGTCGACGACGCGGACCGGCTGACGAGCCAGGCGCAGAACGCGTTCCTGAAGACGCTGGAGGAGCCGCCTCCCGGCACCACCCTCGTCCTCGTCTCGTCGAACGCCGAGCGCCTCCTCCCGACCGTCCGGTCGCGGTGCTCGATCCACCGGTTCGGCTCGCTGTCGGACGCCGACCTCGAGGCGTACGCCGAACGTGCCGGGCTCGCCCCGATCTCCGTCCCCCTGTCGCTTGCGCACGGCGCGCCGGGGAACCTCCTCCTCCTCGCCGCGCCGGACGTCGAGCGGGTCCGTCGCGAGGCGGTCCGCTTCGCGCTCCGGCCGGGCGCGGTCTCTCCCTTCGACTTCGCGGCGGAACTCCTGGAGCAGGCCGACGGGGCGGCGCGGGAGGGAGACGAGGCGGCTCCGGAAGAGGTCCGGGAGCGGGTCCGCGACCGCCTGCGGATCTACCTCCGGCTCGTGGCGGCGGCGTTCCGCGACCTCCGGGTCCTGTCGCTCGGCCTCGAACACGCGCCGCTCCTGCACTCCGACTGCGACGAACCGCTCCGCGCCGCCGCGGCCGCGGCGCCCGCCGACGCCCCCGAGCGGTTCGAGGCGGCGGTCGACATCTGCGACGCGGCGGTCCTCGACCTGCGGGGGAACGTCGACCGGGCCCTCCTCCTCGAGGACGCGGCCCGCCGGATCCGCCTCCAGCTCGCCGGCTGACCTCCGGGCTTCCCCCTACAGTTCCCGCCGTCGCGTGCCGATGAGAGGGTCGGCCCTTTCGCGCCACGCGCGCGCGGGAGTACTGCGATGTCGAGCCCTGTCACCGTCGATTCGAAGATCCGCGCCCTCGTCCGCCGGGACCCGAGGTTCACCGCCGAGGCGTACCACTTCGTGTTCGAGGCGCTCGACTTCGCCATGATGCGCACCGGCAAGCACCGGCGCCGCGGCAGCGAACGCCACCTCTCGGTGGAGGAGCTGCTCGACGGGATCCGGAAGTACGCCCTCGGCCAGTACGGCCCGCTGGCGCGCGTCGTGCTCGAGACGATGGGGATCTACGCCACCGAGGACCTCGGGGACGTCGTCTTCAACCTCGTCGACGCCGAGCTCCTGAACAAGCAGGACGAGGACGACCGCGAGCAGTTCGTCGACGTCTTCTCGTTCCGAGAAGCGTTCGATCAAGCCACGATCGAGCTGGCTTAGGAACGCGATTCGGGAACGGTCTTCGCGTTCGCGACGGCGGCGGCCGGAGAAGGAACGAGCTCTCCGACCCGCTCACGTCCTCGCGCGTTTCGTCCGGTTGGGTCTCCGCTCGGTTTCGAGTCGCGCTGCGGGGTCGCTCTCGGAGCCTCATTCCTTCTCCGGCCCCGCCTCGCCCGCTCCGGACTTCCTCACCCGATTCCTCTTTTGGGGTACGGGGGAACAAGGAGAGGACCGGATGGATGGGCTCGCTCGAGGACCGGATGGATGCCGCTGGCACGGTATGTCCATCGCCGGCACTTCGCGTCCGCGTCCCCCCGGCCCCGGGCCGCCCGTCTCGCGCCCCTTCCTCGCGGCGCGGGCGTCGGCCCCGACTCCCGACCTCTGCCCGCGCTCTCCCCTGCTCTCGTTGCTCTCCCCTGCTCTCCCCTGCTCCCCTTCACTCCCCTTCCAGCCTCACCTGCTCCTTCTCCGGCTCCGCTTCCATCTCCGCGAACCGGACGTACTCCGGGATCGACTTCGGGTCGCGGCCCATCTTCTTCAGGAGTTCGACGATCGCGCGCTGAAGCTGCGAGTCCTCCTGGTAGTCGCCGTAGAACTGGTTGCCGGGGAACGGCTTCTTCCGTTCGTCGCAGACCTTGTAGCGGATGTGGAGGCGGAGCCACTTCCGGATCTCGTTCCGGTCGAGGTGCGTCTCGAGGGACTCGTAGAACGAGTCGAAGTCCGGGTAGCGGGACTCGTCGAAGTTGTCTCCCTCGGCGAGCTGGACGAAGAGGTCCCGGTTCGCGTCGAAGCGGTCGTCGACGTACTTCTTGAACGCCTCCTCCTCGAGGAGGTCGGCGAGCTCCTCCTCCTTCCAGGGGGCGGTGTACTCGTACTCGGACTCGACGTCCGGCGCGATGCCGCCCTCGTGCTTCACCTTGCCGTCGGCGTCGACGATGGTGTGGACCGAGGTCCCGTTCGGCAGGTAGTAGAGCTGCGTGGTCAGCTTGAACATCGCGCCGTAGTCGTACTTGCCGTTCCCGTTGGCGTCGACGAAGCGCTCGTCCGGGTCCCAGAGGTCGTTGCCGTTCTTGTCGGCGAACTCCTCGGCCGGCCGCGTGCGGAGGCCGAACGGGTTCTGGACCGACCCCTTGCCGAACGTCTTCTGACCGACGAGCGTCGCGCGGTCGTAGTGGCGGAGCGCGCCCGACACGATCTCCGACGCCGACGCGGAGCGGCCGTTGATCAGGACGACCAGCGGCTCGTCGCGGCCGGGGGCGGAGACGCGCGTGTAGTACTCGCGGCGGTCCTGCGGAGAGTGACGCCCCTCGGTGTAGACGACCATCTTCCGCTGCCCGACGAACTCGCCGACCATGTCGATCGCGGCGCGCATGTAGCCGCCGGGGTTCGAGCGGAGGTCGAGGATGTACCCCTTCGCGCCGCGGCGCTCGAGGTCCTTCAGCGCGTTCCGCAGCTCCTTGTACGTCGTGTCCGCGAACGTCTGCGCCTCGATGTACCCGAGGTCGCCCGGGAACAGCTCGTAGAAGATCGACGGGATGTCGATCACCTCGCGGGTGATCGTGAACTTGCGGGGCTTCTTCCACCCGGTCCGCATCACCTCGACGGTGACCTTCGTGCCGGGTTCGGCCTTCAGCCGGTCGATGACGTCCTGCTGCGGCTGGTCGTACGTGTCCCAGCCGTCGACCGACAGGATGCGGTCGTCGGACCGGAGGCCGGCGCGGAAGGCCGGGCCGGAGTAGATCGGGCGGGTGATCGTGAAGAACCCGCCGATCGTCTGGACGTAGGCGCCGATGCCCGCGTAGTGGCGCTGCAGGTCGAGCAGCCACTTCTCGTACTCCTCCGGGGAGAAGTAGGTCGAGTGCCGGTCGAGCTCGCCGAGGAGCCCCTTGGCCGCGGCGGTCACGAGCTTCTCCTCGCCGTCGTCGCCCCGGTACTCCTCGCCCTGGATGTGCTCGGACTGGACGATCTCGATCAGCTCGCGCAGGACGTCCAGGCGGTCGCCGCCGACGGCGGTCGGCTCGGCCTCCTCCCGGATCCGACGGGTCTCGCGGTTCTCGTAGAACCGATAGATCTTCTCGATCTTCAGGTACGAGCGCGCGAGGCGGCCGGCGAGGCTCGGGTCGTCCTCGATCTCGAGCAGCACGGGACGCGCGTGCTCCAGCGCGCCGATCTCCGCCAGCGCCAGGGCGCCGACGATCCGGTAGTCGCGGTTCTCCGAGCGGAGCAGGGTCTGGAGCTCCTCGCTGGCGCGGATCTTCCGCGAGGCGTCGCCGACCTGGTAGAGCGTCTTCGCGAGCGACGCCTTCACGTGCGGGTCGTACGTCCGGTCGAGGAGGTCGGCGAGGGCCGACGCGATGCGGTTCGACGGGGCCAGGAGCCCGATCAGGTCGAGCGAGGCGACGCGGACGTTCGCCTCGTGGTCGACGCCGGCGAGTTCGAGCAGCCGGTCGACCGCGCCGTCGTCGACGGCGTCGAGATCGACGAGGGCCCGGAGGCAGCCGAGCTGGACCCACGGGTCGTCGTCCTCGTTCACGGTCCGGCGCAGCAGCGGCACGGTCGCGTCGCCGAGGTCGGAGAGGTCGTACGCCGCGGAGTAGACCTCGCTGACGATCCCCGACCGCATCGCCTCGACCGCCTCCGCGACCTGTTCGCCGAGGTCGTCCTGGGCGGCGAGCGACGGCCCGAGGAGGAGCCAGAGCGAGGCGGCGAGCGGCAGGACGGCGGTCGGGCGGGGGCGGGGGAGGGCGATCGTGGCGTTCGGCATCGAGCGGGTCCGTCTCCGGGAGATGAGGCAGCCGATGGAGGCGGGGCGCGCACCGGCTGCACCACGGTCCATGGGTGACTGATCGGTCCGGTCTCCGCGCCGCCTTGAGGGAGCGGAACGGCGACCGATGCGATGATACGTAGCCCCTCACGTCGACGTAGTCCAAAAAGGTCCCCCCGGAGGTTCCCCCCCGGTGTCCGCGTGACGGGGGGAGGGGTGGGTCTCTAGGCTCGTGGCATGGCATCCAAGCGACGTTCTCCCCGCGCGCCGGATCGGCGCCGGCTGACCCACGTCGACGCGGCGGGCGCGGCCCGGATGGTCGACGTGACCGGGAAGGAGGTGACCGTCCGCCGGGCGGTCGCCCGCGGCGGGGTTCGCGTCCGGCCGGCGACCTTGCGTCGCGTGAAGGAGGGGACGGGGCCGAAGGGGGCGGTGCTCGAGACGGCCCGGCTCGCCGGCATCCAGGCGGCGAAGCGGACGTGGGAGCTGATCCCGCTCTGCCACCCCATCCCGCTCACGTCGGTCCGCGTCGACCTCGTTCC
>JBICIB010000756.1:0-4202 GCA_043101415.1 Planctomycetota bacterium JB042
CGTGTGCTCTTCCGATCTCCCCGAGGGGCCGGGCCGACAGCGAACACCCCACCCCCTCCCGCACCCGTTCACCGCCCCGCGCGCAGCGGCCCCCCGCGAAGCGGCCCAACGCACCACGCGAAGTGACCCCCGCCCCGCGCAGCGGTGTGTCAGCCTCGCGCAGCGACCTCAGCCTCGCGCACCGCCCCGCTTCCGCCGAACGAGATACGGCAGCAGCCACAGGTAGATCCCCGTCAACCACATCCCCAGCAGGATCCCTCCCGACGGCAGGAAGACCCACAGCTTCGCCTTCTCGTGGAACCAGGACCCGTCGTGGATCGACTCGATCAGGTCGGACCGGCGCCGCGCCACCTGCAGCACCTCGCCCGTCGCCGTGTCGACCTGGACCTCGACCCCCGCGTTCCCCCTCACCTTGACCACCCCCTTCGACGGGCGGACGTCGAGTCGATCGACGTCGCCCCACCCCTGGACCTCCGCCTCGGGGACCGACCGCGCCGCGGTGAGGATCACCTCGAACGGGATCGACGGGGGGCCGCCGACCCCCTTCGCGGTGGGCGGCTGGATCCAGGCGGCCTCCTTCTTGAACTGCAGCAGCAACCCGCTGACGATCACGACGAACAGGGGGAACGCGATCAGCACCGTCCCCCACCGGTGGAGCTTGCGGCTCCACACCATGAACAGTTTGCTCGGCATCGACGCTCTCTCGGCCCCCGGCGCTACCAGACCCGGCGCCGGAGCGCCTCGGAGGCGTCGCCGCCGCCTTCCTCCTCGTCCCCGCCGAACGCGCGCTCCTCGAGCTCGAGCCGGCGGTCGTACTCCTCGCCGAACAGCCGGGCGTCCGGCCGGCTCGGATCGTTCTCGACCACGAGCGGCGCGGTGAGCGTCCGGTTCCCGACCGTCAACGCGACGGTGTACGTGCCCGGCGCCACGCGCGGACCGCGGCGGAATCGACGGCGCCCCTCGCCGTCCCCGGTCGGCGAACGCCGCAGGTCCCACGTCAGCCGGTGAAGGCCGGCCTCGGTCGGCTCGTCCTCCAGCTCGGCCAGCACCTCCCCGTCGGGAGCCCTCACCTCGAGCTCGACCCGCCCCGCGTCCCGCGCGAGCGAGTAGAAGAGCTCCGCCCGGGTCGGCTTGTTGGTCCCCTCGAAGCGGCGGATCGTGCCGCCCCGGCGCGGCTTCGTGTCGAAGTAGACGACCGCGTTCGGCTCGTACAGATGCGCGTCGGCCGCGAGCGTCTCCCTCGTCACCTGCCGCAGCGGCGTCACGTCGAGGATCCAGAGCGATCGGCCGTGCGTCCCGGCGACGATCTCGCCCGCCGTCGGGTGCTGCGCGACCTCGTGGACCGCGACGGTCGGGAGGTTCGACTTCATCGACGTCCAGGTCTCGCCGCGGTCGACCGAGATCCAGAGCCCGAACTCGCAGCCGAGGTACAGGACGTCCGGGTTGAACAGGTCCTCGCGCAGCACGCGGCTCGAGCCGGCGGACGGCGGGAGGTTCGTCGTGAGCGAGGTCCACGTCGTGCCGTGGTTCTCCGAGACGAAGGCGTGCGGGAGGTCGTCGTCCGAGCGGTGCCCGTCGATCGCGAGGTAGACCCGCCCCTCCTCGAACCGCGACGCCTCGAGCGAGGCGATCCCCATCCGCTTCTCGACGAGCGCGGCGATCGGCTCGCCGACGACCGCCTCCGCGGCCCCCTCGCTCCCCTCGCGCGCCGCCTCGAACGGGCGCCGGAAGCGCCCGCCGAAGTCGAGTTCTCCCTTCAACGTGTCCCCTTCGATCGTGGCGGCGATCGTCATCCGCGTGTTCCCCATCTCCGCCGCGAGCTCGAGGGCGCCGCTCTCCGCGTCGAACGTCCCCTCCGCCTCCAGCTCTCCCATCGGGGAGTCCATCGTCATCGTGACCCGCCCCTCCTCGGCGAGCCTCAGGTCGACGACGGTCTCGGCGCCCATCATCCCGCCGCGCCCGCCGCGACGCCCCCCCGGCCGCCGCCGCCCGGACCTCGCCGCGTCGTCCTCCTCCGGCGCCTTCGTGATCCACCGCCCGGTCACCGGGTCGTCCGGGTCCCGTTCCGCCGCCGGATCCGCGGGCGCCCGCCTCTTCGGCGCCTCGACCGCGAACAGGTCGTCCCACGACCTCCCGCCGTCCTTCGTCCGCCACAACGCGCCGTCGTCGGTCCCGACGAACAGCACGTCGGCGTCGAGCGACGACTCGGCGAGCGCGGTCGCGCTCCCCCGGTCGGTCCGCGAGATCTCCGGCGAGATCGCCTCCAGCCCGTCCCCTCGGAACCAGGACCGGAAGACGTGGTTCCCCGCGGTGTAGTAGACGCCGCTGTTGTGGGCCGACAGGAGGAACGGGGTCTGCCAGTTGAAGCGGTACCGCTCGCCGCGCGGCGGGCGCGGTCGCATGAACCCGCGCTCGCCGGTCCCGAAGTGGACCCGCCCGAGCCCGCCGTTCTGGCTCTCGAAGTAGACCTGGTCGGGGTCGCGCGGGTCGACGCGGACCTGGAAGCCGTCGCCGCCGCCGACGGAGATCCAGTCCTCGTTCACCGGCCCCGCGCCCGTCGGCCCCCGGTTCGGGCCGCCCCACGTGCCGTTGTCCTGGAGGCCGCCGTACACCATGTAGTCCCGGCGCGGCCCGACGGTCACGTGATAGAACTGCCCGATCGCGACGTGGTTCAGGTGGTCCCAGGTCTCCATCCGGTCGCGCGTCACGTAGACGCCGCCGTCGTTGCCGAGGATCATGTGGCGCCCGTCGTTCGGGTCGATCCAGAGCGCGTGATGGTCGACGTGGACGTCGCGGTCGTGACCGTCGTCGGTGAACGTCTCGCCGCCGTCGTTCGAACGGTGGAGGGCGATGCCGCCAACCACCAGCCGCCGGTCGTCGGACGGATCGACCCGCAGCAGGCTGAAGTACATCGGCCGCGGGTTGATCGAGTTGATCCGACGCCACGTCGTCCCCCCGTCGTCGGAGCGGTAGACGCCGCCGTACTCGTGGCCGTCCGGCCCCTGCTGCTCGTGGACGTTCGCGACCTGGCCGCCGAGCGACGTGCGGAACGGCGCCCGCTCCTCTCCCTCGTCCCGCCGCGCCCCGCCCCTGCGGCGCTCGCGGCGTCCCTCCTCCGCGTCCTCCTGCGCCTCCGGCCGGCGCGAGAACGTCACCTCCATCGTCTCGCTCTTCCGGCGGCGCGACACCTCGACCAGGACCGTCTCCCCGGCGAGGTGCCGGCGGACCTTGGCGATGAAGTCGGCGTACGACTGCACCGTCTCGTCCTCGACCGCGACCACGATGTCCCCGACCTCGAGCCCCGCCCGCGCCGCGGGGCCGTCCTCGGTCACCTCGGTCAGCCGCGCGCCGACGTCGGCGTCCTCTCCGCGCACGCCGACGTACGGCGCGTCGTCCGGCTCCTTGCCGATCTTGCTCGACTCGACGATCGCGAACACGACGTCCGGGTCGCCCCGCCAGTAGTCGACGTCGATCCGTCCGAGGTCGCACGACGGGAGTCCGTCGACCAGCTTCGTCCACGACGCGCCGCCGTCCTCGGTCCTCCAGAGCGCCGAACCGGGCCCCCACCGCTTCGCCGGGTCGTTCGTGTCGAACTCGTCGCGCTGCCGCTCGTACGTCGCCACGATCAGCGTGTCCGGCGCGCCGGGACGCATCGCGACGTCTCCGACCCCCGTCTTCTCGTCGACGGACAGGACCTTCTTCCAGGTCTCCCCGCCGTCGGTCGTCTTGTACAGACCGCGCTCCTCGTTCGGCCCGTACAGCCGGCCGAGCGCGCCGACGTACACGACGTTCGGGTCCTCCGGGTGGATCGCGATCCGCCCGGTCTGGAACGTCCGGTCGAGCCCCATGTGCGTCCAGGTCTCGCCGCCGTCGGTCGACTTGTGGACTCCGTTGCCGTACGAGACCGAGTTGCGCGGGTTCGACTCCCCCGTCCCGACCCAGACGACGTTCGGATCGCTCGGCGCGACCTGGACGTCGCCGATCGAGACCGTCGCCTCGCGGTCGAACTGATGCACGAACGTCCGCCCGTCGTTGGTCGTCTTCAGGAGGCCGCCCGACGCGGTCGCGGCCCACCAGGTCGTCGGGTCGCTCTCGACGACCGCGAGCGCGACGATCCGCCCGCTCATGGTCGCGGGGCCGATCGAGCGCCACTCGAGCTGCTGCATCCAGGCGTCCGGGAGGAGGCCCGGCTTCGGCGGCGC
>JBICIB010000757.1:0-13854 GCA_043101415.1 Planctomycetota bacterium JB042
CCTCAAGCGCAGGCGTTCCAGAACCTCCCCGAGAACGAGCACGTCACGATGCGGATGGCCGCGGCGTGCGGTCTCGAGGTCGCGCCTTCCGCTCTCGTGCCGCTGCGGGACGGGAGCCCGGCCTTCCTGACCCGGCGTTTCGACCGGGCGGACGACGGCCGGAAGCGGCGGCAGGAGGACTTCTGCCAGCTCGCGGAGAAGCCGCCGAAGGAGAAGTACGACGGCTCGGCCGAGCTCTGCTTCCGGCTCGTCCGACGGTACGCCGCCGAGCCGGGCGTCGCCGCGTTGCGCCTGTTCCGGCAGCTCCTGTTCTGCTGGTGGACGGGCAACGGCGACGCGCACCTCAAGAACCTCTCGTTGCTCGCCGACGACGAGGGGCGTTACGCGCTCTCGCCGGCGTACGACCTGCTGTCGACGCGCCTGGTGATCGAGGACGATCCCCTCGCCCTCCCGGTCGGTGGAAAGCGCGCCGGCCTGACCCGGCGGTCGTGGGTCGAGCTCGGCGCGTCCGCCCGCCTCCCGAACAAGGTCGTCGAGCGGGAGATCGACGCGCTCCGGCGAAACCTCCCGGCCTGCGAGTCGCTGATCGAGCGCTCGTTCCTGACGGACGCGATGAAGGCGGCGTACCGGGAGCTGTTGCGGGAGCGCGTGTTGAGTTGATGGAGCGGGAGGAGCGGTCGTCGCCGACGGGGCACGCTCCGTGCGCCGACCTCACCCCGCCGCGGTGAGGTCCTTCAGCAGCCACATGCGCGCCGTCCGCCAGCGGCGCTCGACGGTCCGCTTCGGGACGTCGAGCGCCTCGGCGATCTCGTCCATCGCGAGGCCGCCGAACGTCTTCAGCTCGACGACCTGCGCGAGCTCGGGATCGACCTCCTCCAGGCGCTTCAGCGCGGCGTCGACGTCGAGCACGTTCTTCCCGCCGGCCTCCTGTCCGATGCAGAACTCGGAGACGCTCATCGAGAGCTGACACTTCCCCGCGCCGCGCTTGTCGGCCTTCCGCGCCCGTTCGTGATCGATCAGCGCGGTCCGCATCAGCTTCGTCGCGCGCCGGATGAACTGGCGCACGTCGTCGACGTCCCCCGGCCCGTACGCGGCGATGCGGAGGAACGCCTCGTTGACGAGCGCCGTCGCCTGCAGCGTGTGGTTCGGGCGGTTGTCGCGCATGATCATGCGCGCGAGGCGGTGCAGCTCGCCGTGCGTCGCGGCGATCAGCCCCTCGGCGGCGGCGGCGTCGCCGGCGCGCGCGCGCTCCAGGAGGGCTTCGAGTTCGGGTGCGGCGTCCATGGCGGCGCATCCTACGGTCTCGAGAGGCCGAGGAGGACGAATCGGGTGGTCACCCGGAGGGGCGGACCGCCTACCCTTCGGGAGAACGGAGGCGGGCGCCGTCGCGCGCCGCCTCGCGCCGCCCGGCCGCCGCTCCGGAGACCGACATGCCGCACCCCGCCCGCCGATGCGCCTCGACGATCCTCCTCGCCGGCGCCCTCCTCGTGTCCGGCCCGGCGTCGGCCGACGAGTACTCGTCCTCGGTCGTCGGGACCGAGTTCGACTTCATCGTGGACCACGACCCGACCACGTTCCTCTGCCTCGAGTACCAGGGGGTCGGGCCGCGGGAGATGCCGGACAAGACGGGGGAGAGCGCGCTGATCCAGACGGCGTTCGTCTACCTGGCGCACTTCGAGGACGGCACGCGGGTCGACGTGGCGGTCGACGGCGACTTCGAGACCGAGGCGGCCGCCCGGGCCGAGGCGGAGCGATACGGGCCGCGGCTCGGGAAGCTGCCGACCGCGCTCCGGAGCGGCGTCGAGCGGCTGGTCGTCCACCGCGGCGAGGAGGGGGCGACGGCGTTCTCCGACGTCGGGCTGATCGTCGTCTACTCCGACAACGCCACGAAGCGGATCTCGACGCACGACCTCGAGGAGACCCTGTTCCACGAGTCGGTCCACGCGGCGTGGGACGCGGAGCACGCCGACTCGAAGGCGTGGCGGCGCGCGCAGAAGAAGGACCGCGGGTTCGTCACCCGCTACGCCCGGGAGAACCCCGACGGCGAGGACCTGGCCGAATCGGCGCTCTTCGCGTACACGCTGACCCATCACCCCGACCGCATCCCGCCGGCGGACGCGCAGGCGATCCGCCGCGCGATCCCGGCGCGCATCGCGTTCGTCGAGCGCCTCCTCCCGCGGAAGGAGCCGATCTTCCACGAGGTCGGACCCCGCTACGTATGCGACGGCTCGGCCCGGACGTTCTCCGTCCGCGGCGTCGCCCCGGATCCGGAGGTGACGACCGTCGAGCTGGACGCCGCCGCGACGGAGTGCACCGTGAACGTCGAGAGCACGGGCGGGATGGCCGACATCCTCTCGAACGCGCTCCTGCGCGGCCTCGACCGGGAGGAGGCGGAGGTGAAGGCGTTCCTGAAGCGGGCGCGCGGGGAGAGCGCGAACGGCGCGGAGCTGCTGGCCGCGGCGGCCCGGGAGTTCGGCGTCGAGCGGGCCGTCCTCGAGGCCGAGGTCGAGCGGTTCCTCCACTGCAACTGCGACCACGAGGGGCCGTGAGGACGGTCCGCGACCTCGGTCTCCTCCCGAGCCCCGGTCTCAGCGGCGCGCGACCTCGCACCGCACCGCGGCGACCCCCGGTTCGACGAGGAGGTCGGTCAGGGCTCCCAACGTCTCGATCGTCCGCAGGAGGTGGTCGCGCTCGGCGTCCGTGAGGTTCGCGACGACGATCCAGTTCCGAGGCGCGGCGGTGGCGGCGACGAGTTCCCTTCGCAGCGCGGGGAGGGAGTCCGGGTCGTGGTACCGCCCGAACGAGACGGTGGTCGGCGCGAGCCCCGTCCGCGGCGCGTAGAAGTCGAAGTGCATCCGGGCCCGGTGATGCACGTGGACGTGGTCCCCGTCGAGGAGTCGTCGCGCCATCTCGCGGAAGAGCGGGCGAGCCTCCTGCTTCGTCGGCGGCGCGGCCACCTGACGCGCGGAGGTGAGCGCGGGCAGGACGAGGAGGCCGACCGCGATCGCCGCGCCGGCGGCCCGGCCGAGGCGACCGCGAGCGGCGAGGAGCGCGACCCCCTCGGCGACGACGAGCAGCAGGCCGGGGACGAGGAACAGGAGGAAGCGACGCCGGAACGGGTAGAGCTCGAGCGACGAGAGGACGAACGCGCCGACCAGGCCGCCCAGGAGGAGCACGGCTCGCTCGCGGCGCCGGGCGAGCGCGGCGACGCCGAGGAGAGCGGCCGCCGCGAGGAGTCGGAGCGCGCCGCCGCCCGCCGTGGAGAGACAGAGTTCGAGCTTGCGGGCGTACCACCGGAGGCCGTCGCCGGCGAACGGGTGCGGAGCGAAGTCCGGACCGAAGTAGGTCCGGAAGTACTCGTCGGCGCGGATCGACCCGGCGAACAGGGTGTCGTGAATCCAGAGGCCGCTTCCCCAGAGCGCTCCGACCGCGAGCACGGAACGCCAGGTGAGCGCGCCGCGAGCCGCGGCGAGGAGGAGCGCCGCCCCGACTCCGACCAGGACGATGGCGACGGCGTGGGAGAACCAGAGGACGACGGCCCCGGCGACGGCGAGAGGGCGCCAGGCCGCGCGCCGAACCCCGGCCGGCGCGTCGTCGGCGACGCGGGAGGCGAGGAGCAACACGAGCGTCGTCGCCGCGACGTCGACCGAGTACTGCTTCACCTCGGAGGAGTACTCGACGAGGGCCGCGTTCAGCGCGAAGAGCGCGAGCGCGACCAGGCCGGCCATCGGCGGGAGCCGCTCCCGGCAGAGCCGCGCGAAGAGGACGAGGGCCAGCAGGCCGAAGAGCAGGGGGGGAAGCCGCAGCGCCCACTCCTCGTCGCCGAACGCGACGACCGACAGGCGCTCGAGCAACAGGAAGCCGGGCGGCGCCGCCTGCTTGTGTTCGAGCGGCGTGAGGAGTTCGGCGAAGTCCCGATCGACGATGTTCAGGGAGAGCTGCAGCTCGTCGAGCCAGAGCGATCGGTCCTGGAGAAAACGGACGATCCGCAGGAACAGGCCGGTCACGACGAAGCCGATCCCCGCCGCGCGAGCCGCGCGGGGCCACACGAACGTCCGAGAACCGCTCACCGGCAGAGTCGCGGCGGGTTCCATTCCCGCCCGGCATGGTACAGGAAGAGCGCCCGGTCGGGCGATCCGGCCCCTTCGGCCCTACCCCTCCCCGACCACCGCCCGCGGCGCCGCGAGCCGGAGCGCCTCGTCGGTCGTCCGCTCGAGCACGAAGCCGATCGGGGAGGGCGCCTCCTCGCCGCGGCGGGCGTTCGACTCGGTGCGTCCCCAGCGCTCTCCCTCGGCGACGAGGTCGAAGGCGGTGAAGCGGCCGCGATCCGGGTCGAACGTCGCGGCCCCGACGAGCGTCGTCTCGACGCCGCGCGGACCGTCGACGCCGGCCGCGACCGCGCGGGTGGCGCCGTAGAGGAGGAGCTCGACCGCGCCGCCGGCGCCGACCGACACGACCTCGCTGGTCAGGCGGGCGCGCTCGACCTCGGCGTCGGCGAACGGGGCGACGGCGCCGCGGACGTCGTCGAGGAACGCGCCGCGGGCCCAGGCGCGGGCGAGCGCGGACGCGTCGGCGCTCGCACCGGGCGCGGGGTCGGGCGGCACGAGCGCGAGGGCGTCCGGGCGCTCGACCCAGACCTGGTCGCGCCGGAAGCGGGGGCCGCGCGCCGGACCGAGGTCGCGTCCCCACGCGGTCAGCACGAGTCCCGTGTCGGGGCGGCGGGTCGTCCACCGCTCGACCCCGGACGCCGGCGGGAGCGCGCGGTCGGCCGGCTCGAGCGCGAACCACGCCTCGAGCGCCGCGCCGAGCGCCTCCTCCAGGTCCGGGACGTCGAGCGTCCGGGCCGTGCCGAGCCGGACGCCGCCGGGGGAGAGGACGTGGATCCCGGCCGTCGGCGGCGCGTCGAGGGCGCCCCGGAAGTGGCGGGCCGCCGGCGCGTCCGACGTCTGCATCCGCCAGACGATGTCGGCGGCGCCGACGCACTCGGCGAGGAGCGGCGCCACCGCCGGATCGCCGAGGTTGCCGCGCCGGCCCGCGAGCTCGCCGGGGCAGTCGCACGAGAGCGGGTCGGCGCTCATGATCCAGAGGGCGAGCGGCCGGTCGAGCTCGTCCGCGACCGCGAACCCGTTCTCCGCCCCGGGCAGCCACTCGATCGGCCCGAACGTCCGCTCGGCCGGCGTCGGCACGACCATGTCGCGAATCGCCGACGACCGGGCCCGGGCCGCCGCGTCGGGGCGCGTCGGGGGCGGAGCCTCCCGCGTCGACGGCGCCGGCTCGGTCGGCGCGGCCGGCGGAGGCGCGGGCGGGCGCGACGCGGGGCGGGGGACCACCTTCGGCGCCGCGCAGGACGGAAGGCAGAAGGTCAGGGCGAGCAAGGAGTTGCGCATGGTTCGAGAAGGTACCCGATCGAGACGCGGCCGGAGGAGTCACCTCGGTCGGCGCACGGGATAAGGCATCCGGGCATAATGTTGCACCCCCGCCGTCGGAGCATCGATGCGCCTCGTCCCCCTCGTGTTCGTCCTCGCCGTCGTCTCGGCCGCGCCCGCGGCGGGTCAGCTCCCGCCCGCGGTGGTGATCGACACCATCGACATCGACAACGGCGACCACACGCTCTCCGCGCGGATCGAATCGATCAAGACGACGATCGACGACGAACTGGTCGACTACCGCGCCATCCGCCTCGGCAAGCTGACCGACGTCGACAGCGGAGCGAACGTCTCGCTCGACGACTCCCCGATCTGGCGTCTCGACCTCCGCCGTCTCTCCGAGCTGCAGCCGACCGCGGCGAACCCGCTCGAGTACGCGGCCTGGAACCCGATCCCGGACCTGAACCCGCTGAACAACATCCCGCTCGCGTCCGGGCACCCGATCGCCTGGATCGACGTGCGCGAGCACCCCGAGGTCGTGCTGAAGGTCTCGCACGACCCGCGCCGCCGGCTGAAGCTCGAGTGGAAGAACCTCCCGATCGAGCGCTGGCACGCGCAGCAGCACGGGCAGGTCGACGTCACGGTGATCCTCGGGTTCGTCCCGGGGGAGACGGGGGTCCACGGGAGCATCGACGTCCGGATGCGCTCCGGGCCGGACGGGAAGATCGACATGGCGCTCCTGTCGGTCTCCTTCCCCGAGCTCCTCCTCTCGCCCTTGAAGCTCGGCGCCGAGTCGCAGGGGGACCTCGAGGACGACGTCCTCCTCTCGCCGGTCCACCACGGCTACCTCGTCCCGAACCCGATCGAGTGGCTCGACGTCCCGGCGACGGACGCGTGGGGACCGGACAGCTTCGTGACCGACTTCTCGCCGACCATCCTCGGCACCGAGCGGGCCCGCAAGTTCACCTACCCCGGCGACTGCTCGACCCAGTTCATGTTCCTGTACGACCCGCTCGCCGAGTCGAACGCGCAGGAGGACTGGATCGACTTCGTCGGGAACGTGATCCAGGGGTACACCACGCGCCCGAGCCGCCGCGTCGGACCGACCGCCGGCCTGTACGTCGCCGCCCACGACCCGGACCTGAACGTCAAGCGCATCGTGCACGACGTGCTCGACCAGGGGCTCGGCAAGCAACTCCGCCTCGGCCTCCGGACGTTCGTCGAGTTCTCCTCCGATCGGCTGGAGGAGCTGAAGACGCCGGGCGTCGGGATGCCGGGGTCGCTCTGGCAGCGCTACGCCCAGGGTCCGTTCGTCCTGACGTCCGAGTTCGATCGCGCGGACGGCCGGGTCCTGACGCGCGACCCGTCGTTCCGCTGGCCGGTCGTCCTGGAGATGATCGACGGCGACTGGATCGACGCGATCGAACGGTATCGCGAGTTCTTCGTCGCCGAGAGCCACGCGCTGTACCGCGACATCCAGGGGGACGCGGTCCGGCTTCGCGACCTCCCCTCGTCGGTCCTCCCCGAGGCGCACCGCGAGCTGATCGGGACGATCGACCTGCTCGAGGTCACGCCGGAGACGCCTCCCGCGGCCGGCGCGCCGGTCGTGGTCCCGCGGGCGGACGACGTCCGGCGCTACGTCGGTTTCCTGCGCGAGGACTGGAAGCTGTACCAGGACCTCGGCGAATCGGTCGAGGTGCCGCTCTACCTCGTCACTCCTCGCGAGGGGATGGTCGAGGGGGCCGGTCCCACGCCCGGGCTGGCGGTCGCGTCCGCGGGGAGCGGGGGCATGGACCGATACCCGCGGCCCGACCTGCCGGAGTTCCTGTTCCGTCTCCGCGTCCCCGAGGGGCGGTGGCCGCCGAAGCCGTGGGAGGGGCGCGTGCTGGTCGGGACGCCGCGCGACCACGGCCGCATCCACGTGAACAACCCGCTGATCTTCCCGGGGTTCGTCTCGGTCTTCCGCGAGACCGGACACGAGGCACTGTTCGAGACGAACGTCTGGCTCGAGAGCTTCGCCCGGTCGCGCGCCGCCGCGAACCAGACGCAGCGGATCGAGAACCACCTCCTCGCCATGCGGGCGCGCGACGAGGAGGAGAAGACGTTCGAGACCCAGGTCGACCTGATCGAGATGAACGGGTCCGGGGCGCTGGCGATGCCGGACTACGCCGAGTGGATCCCGACCTGGCGCACCGGCGGCCGCCTGCCGGTCGACGACGTCGGCGGCGGGAACGCGTGGTTCGAAGGGCACCGCGAGATGCGGCGCTCGATGATGCAGGACGGCCTCCTCGCCGCGGCCCCGCCCGCGCTCGGGTTCTCGACCGGCGAGATGAACGAGGCGATCCTGCAGCAGAACCTCCCGATCGGTTCCCGCACGCCGTACCCCGCCTCGGTGCTCGAGGACGACGCGCCTCGCCACCTCACGGTCTTCGCCGAGCCGGTGGTGATGTCGTCGTACCTCTATCACGACTACGCGATGCTGCGCGGCCGCGGCGTGACGTTCGCGCAGTCGTTCGCGATGCCGGCGGACGAGGTCCCGGTCGGCAGCGGACTCGACCCGCGCTACCTCGACCAGACGAGTCCGGCCGAGCGGGCGCTCGGCTACCGCCTGTCGCGCCACCGGCTCGCCCGGGAGATCGTCCACGGCGGCCTCCTCTCCGGCGTCGGGATCGCGACCGCGCCGGGGCTGCAGTTCGAGAACGACGCCGGGAACGACGGCACGATCGGTTCGGCGGACGACCGCGTCTGCACCTCGGACGGGCGGACCGCCGGCGAGTTCGACGTGGCGAAGGACGGGTGGCTCGCCGGGTCGCCGCCGCGGTTCGCGCGGGACCTCCTCCGGGCGCGCTCGCAGATGCGGCGGTTCTTCATCGGCGGCCGGCGGGCGCGCGACCCGGTGCTGACCGACCCGGACGACGACCCCGACTTCTGGGCCGACGACCTCGTGGTCAAGCGCTGGGCCGCGCTCGACCTCAGCGACTCGATCGGGACGTTCCACGGCGGCGAGGACGCGTCGACCGGCGGCATGAACATCGAGCGGCTCGTGGTCGGGACGTACGTCGACGACGGCCTCCTCGACGACGGGCGGCGCCACCGGCTGATGATCTGCGTCGCCAACCCGTCGTCGGCCCAGATCACGTACCAGCTCCTGTTCGACACCCGGAAGTGGAGCCTCCCGAAGACGGAGACCTACTCGCTCGAGGCGCTCGACCTGCAGCTCCAGGCGATCCCGAACTTCGGCACGACGCCGGGGGTCACCTGGAGTTCGGGAAACCTCCGGCTGCCGAAGACGATCGGCGGCGCGGAGCCGTTCATCACCCCGTACGAGGTCCACTTCTGGGTGCTGCGGCGGACGCAATAGAGCCCGACCGCCCGAGTTGTGTCAGAGGCGTCCGAATTCGGGGTGGTTTTCGGGCCAAGGAACCCCGTCCGGGGGCGGAGAAAAGGGTGTCGGAGCGGCCCTCGGTCGACGACCTGCTTCCGCTCGAAACCTCGAGATCCTGGAGATCACCGCCATGCGCGCGTTCAGCTCCCTCTTCCTGTCGCTGGCCCTCGCGGGCGTGGCCGACGCCCAGACCGGCATCATCGACCAGGCGAACACCGCCAACGACAACGTCGGCTGGAACATGGGGTTCTACTACGACATGCAGCAGGAGATCCCGATCACCACGACCGGGCAGCTCGAGGGGATCAAGATCAAGATGGCCGCGGACACCTTCAACAAGGGTCTCCCGGTCGCGATCTTCTTCGGGTCGGGCCCGTTCCCGCCGAACGCGATTCCGCTCTGGAGCGGGACCGCGATCCCGTGGTACCCGGGCGGGTACAAGGAGACCTTCATCGACCTCTCGCTGGCGAGCCTCTACTTCAACGCGGGGGACGTCATCACCCTTCGCGTCGGCGACGGAGTCGCCCCGGTCCCGGGGACCAGCCTGGTCGGCAACGCGGGTCTGACCTCGCCGTACTACCCCCAGCCGTTCTACGAGCAGGGGGTCCAGGCGATGTTCAACGAGGCGCTCTGGTTCGAGGTCTGGTTCTTCGGCTGCGCCGGCTCGGCGGTCCCGTACGGCCTCGGCTGCGCCGGGAGCGGCACGGTCTTCCCGAAGCTCTCGATGTTCGGCTGCCCGGTCGAGGGGAGCCAGGTCCAGCTCGAGGTCTCGAAGGCGCTCGGCGGCTCGACCGCCCTCGTCTTCTTCGGCCTCCAGGAGGGGAACGTCCTCATCGACGGAGTCTGCCCGCTGCTGGTGGCGCCGGTCGTCGGCCCGACGCTCATGCTGCCGCTCTCCCCGGGCGGGTCCGGCCAGGGCGCGATCGTCCTGCCCGGCGTCCTCCCGCCCGGCACCCAGGGGGCGTCGTTCACGATGCAGGCGTGGGTCCTCGACCCGGTGCCGCTCCCGGGGGCGGCGGCCACGAACGGGCTGAAGATCACGATCGGCTGAGTCGATCGAGCGCCGTCGAAGCGGGCGACGGGAGGCCGCGGATCCTCGGTCCGCGGCCTCTCGCGCGTCTCTCACCGGGCCTCGAGCGCCGCGATCAGCGCGAGCAGCGGCTCCTCGAGCGCGGCGGCGATCCGGGCGTGCCCCTCCTCGTTCGGGTGGACGCGGTCGATCTTGAGCGACGGCGAGCGGAGGACGTCGTCGAGGACGTCGTCGAGGTAGAGCGCGCCGGTCGCGTCGGCGACCTCCGCCAGGAACGCCGTGAACCCGGCCCCGAACAGCCCCATGTCGAAGCCGACGACGACCGGCACCGCGCCGACGTCGACGATCCGCTCGACGATCCGGGTCACGTTCGCGCGGGCCGCCTCGCGCGAGCCGCGGCGGAGCCCATCGTTCCCGCCGATCAGCACCACGACGATCGCCGGGTCCCGGCTCGCGACGTCCCGGTCGAACCGGGCGAGCGCGTCGGCCGTCGTGTCGCCGTTCTCCCCCGCGTTCACGATCTCGTACGGCAGCGCGGCGGCGAGGAGGGCGGGGTAGGCGCGCTCCTTCCCGAGCCGGGCGCCGGCGGTCAGGGAGTCGCCGAGGAAGACGATCGTCTCCCCCTCGGCGACGTGGAAGTTCGGGAGCGCCTCGTGGTCGACGCCGCACGCCGCCGTCCCGAGGGCGGCGACGACGATCGCGAGGGCGGGGCGGACGCCTCGCATCACGACCCCGTGCTCGCGTACCGCCGTACGCCGAGCGTCCACGCGACGGCGAGGAGGAGGACGAAGACGAGCGCGACGACTGGCGAGAGGAAGCAGAGCCGCCGGAACTCGTCGCGGCCGAGGAGGGAGGTCGACGGGTAGAACGCGACGAACGAGAACGGCACGACCCACCGGAGGAGGAAGCGGAGGACCGGGTGGAAGATCTCGACCGGGTAGCGGCCGGCGTTGATGAGGTTGAAGACCGGGGGGGCGATCCCGATGCGGTCCTCGAAGTGGAACGAGAGCGAGGCGATGATGCCGAAGACGCTGACGAACAGGACCGCGCCGGAGACGCAGGCGACGAGGAGCCACGCCGCGTCGACCCAGGTCCATGTCAGGTCGAGCGAGGCCGCGGCGGCGAGCACGACGACCAGGCCGATCGCGCTCTCCGCCAGCGTCTGGACCCGGAACGACTCGAACACGACCTGCAGGAACGAGTTGAGCGGCCGCAGGAGCACGCGGTCGAAGTGTCCTTCGATGACGTACTTGTCGCCGAAGTCGTAGAGGTTCCAGGAGACCGTCGCGAACATCCCGTACGGCACCATCGACAGGCCGTAGATGAAGACGATCTCGTCCCGCTCCCACCCGGCGAGCGAGTCGATCGGCACGAACAGGACGAACACGAACAGGAGCGACGTGAACGTCCGGAGGGCGGTCGCGGCGACGTCGGCGAAGAAGTCGGCGCGGTACGCCATCCGCGCCTTCAGGAACTGCGCGAAGTACGCGCCGAAGATCGACAGGTCCCGCACGTTCACCCTCCCTGGATCGTCAGCGAGCGCGACACCGCCTTCCCCGCGAGGTGGGCGGCGACGACGAGGCCGACGCACCACGCGGCCGAGAAGGCGAGCGCCTCCGCCGCGGCGGCGCCGGTGAGCAGGCCGAGGTAGAGGCGGTTCGGGATCGACGTGAGGGTCGGGAACGGCGTCCAGAGCGCGGCTCGCTCCAGGGCGTCGGGGAAGTACGAGAGCGGCACGAGCAGCCCGGAGAGGATCTCGACCATCGTCTGCTTGGCGTGCGTGATCCCCTGGATCGACTTCGTCTTGAACGCCAGCAGCCCGACCAGGAAGTTCACCTCCGCGAGGATCACGATCCCGAGCCCGAGGGAGAGGAGGAACAGGAGGAAGGCCTCGGGCGACGCCGGCGGACGGAGCCCCCAGATCAGGACCAGCGCGACCGCGATCAAGGGCGTGAAGCACGTGAGCCGGAAGAGGGTCTGGCCGAGCGCGGCGGAGATCATCTGCACGTGGAGCGAGACCGGCTTCGCCACGCGGCTGGCGACGTGTCCGGTCTCGACCAGCTCGGCGAGGTCGCGGTCGACGTTGTTGAACGTGAACGACCGCGCGATCCACCCGATCGCGAAGTACGTGAACAGCGTGTCGAACGACCCGAACTCCGCCAGCGCCCCGCGCGACGCCGGGTCGTGGTAGACCGCCTTCCAGATCGACGTGTAGACCGCGACGTAGATCAGGTACGTCACGATCCCGGTGTAGAACCGCAGCCGGTACGCGAGCATCGACAGGAACGACACCCGCACGAACGCCAGCGGGACGGCGATCGCGCTCCAGGGCGTCGGCGCGGCCGGCGCGGCCCTCATCTACGGCACCCAGTCGAGCGGGAAGTCCGGCGGGAGGCGGACCAGCTCGAACAGCGTCGCGATCAGCTCGTTCCGCGGCCCGGCGCGGTGCGGGTTCACGAACTCCCAGACGATCTCCCCGTCCGGCGTCACCTCGAACGCGCGCCCGAAGTCCGACTCGGTCACGACGGTGTTCCCGTTCGGCATCCGCTGACACGACCCGCAGGTGTCCGACTGGAACGGCTCGTCCTCGGTCCCCTCGTACGACCAGACGGTCGCGCGCGTCGCCGGGTCGATCTCCAGCACGCGGCTCTTCCCGATCTTCCGGTTCCGCCCGCCGAGGTTGTCGAACAGCAGCAGGTGTCCGTTGTCGAGCACGGTCGGCTGGTGCTGACGCACGAACGACCCGTTCAACGCCCAGACGACCTTCTCCTCGTCGAGGTCGATCACCGCGATCGTGCTCGTCTTCAGGCACGAGATCAGGACGTTCCCGGCCCGGAACGCCGGGTCGACGTCGGCGATCCGGCCATCGAGCACCTCGATCGTGTTGGTGTGCAGCAGGTCGCCGTGGCGCGGCATCCTCGAGAGCGTGTGCGCGAACCCGGACCGCTCGAACGCCTCGAGCACGGAGACGCGGCGCCGCTCGTTCCCGTCGGCGTCGAGGATCGACACGAAGTCCTCGAGCACCGGCTCGGTCGGATGGATGCGAGGGACGAGGTGCGCGGTCCGCGTGAGGACGTGGATCGTCCCGTCGGGCGCGACGTCGAGGTCGTGGTGCGGCTTCCCCTCGAACGTCCAGAGGAGCTCCGAGTCGGGCGAGAGCTTCAGCAGCGCGTGCCCCTCGAAGATCGCCAGGAGCTCGCCCCGTTCGGAGAGCCACGCGCGACGCCAGTACTCGCGCATGTGCGACTTCTCCATCTTGTCGGCCGGGAAGTCGGGGAACGCCGCCTCGAAGTCGTATCGCCACTCGTGGAGGCGGCGGCCGTCCATGTCCATCAGGACCGCGCTCGGCCGGTGCCCGGAGAGGTAGAGGTTCGGTCCGGCCGCGACCCGGGCCTCGTCGTGGACCGTCACCCCGCGCTCGACGCCCGCCTTCTTCGATCCCTGCAGGTATCCGACCCCCTCCAGCGCGTCGATCCTCTCCTCGAGGGAGGCCGTCCCGTCCGGGCGGGCGTCGCGCGCCCGGCGATAGCGCCCCTCGCTCCCGTCGGCCGCCGCGGCCGGGTCGGCGTCCGGGCGCGCGGGGCGCTCGTCGCGGCAGCCGGCGACGAAGCCGGCGAGCGCGACCAGGAGGAGGGTCGCGAGCGGGGGAGGCGGAGAGCGGAACGGCATGCGGTTCGATTCGGGGGCGAAGGACGGGCGGGCGACCACGATACGCACCCCGCGCCTCACGCGTACAGGACGACGAGGACCGCGGCGAGCCAGAGGGCGCTCGCGAGCTGGAGCGGCCGGTCGGCGAAGAAGACGAGCGCCGGGTCCTCGGCCCGCTCCGGGACCATCGAGAGGTGGAGGTACCGGCCGACCCCGTAGACCGCGAACGGCGTGGTGAAGAAGAGGTTACGCGTCCCGAACAGCTCGACCGTCCGCTCCGAGACCGTGTACAGGACGTAGGTGACGAGGAGGGCGGCGGCCGCGGCGGCGAGGAGGACGTTCACCACCTCGACGGAATACCGGGCGAGGACCGGCCGCGACTCCGCCGTCCCCTCTCCCACCCGGGCGAGCTCGCCCCGCCGCTT
>JBICIB010000758.1:0-10457 GCA_043101415.1 Planctomycetota bacterium JB042
CCGACGCCGTTGGACGTGAAGCCGATCGGGGGCGGCGACGACCTGAACGTCTGGTTCGGCTCTCCGGGCGACACGCTGAACCCGTACCCGCACCTCCTCGTCGGCCAGTTCTTCCCGTCCGGCTCGCCGCCGCCCGTGACCGGCCTGCCCGAGCTGCACGTCAACCCGTTCGCCGGGCCGCTCGAGGTCCTCTACGCCAACCTCACGCCGTCGATCTTCGGCCCGCCGAAGCTCTCGACGCATGGCGTGGAGCTCGCCTTCCCGGTCACCGTGAACCTGACCGGCTGGAGCATGCGCCTCCAGGCCGCCTCGCTCGCCGGTCCGGTGGCGAACAACGGGTCGTTCGCGATCACCGACGCGCACGAGATCGTCTTCGGTCCGTGAGGGCCCCGCGGCCGCGGCCGCGCGAGCGGGACGAGGGGCCGTCTCACCGCCCCTCGCTCGACGAACCGTCGTGGTGCGAGGAGGGGGACTCGAACCCCCACGGGTTGCCCCACCAGATCCTAAATCTGCGGCAACGGCACCGGCTTCTGCTCGTACTCAACTGTAGATTGAGGGCTTACGGCATTGGGTCCAATCGACAGACCTCCATGCGCCACCCCTGCGCCACCCCTGCGCCACCCCTGCGCCACCGTTCGCGACCTCCAACGCAGGAGCACATGCAACGGGTGAACTCCTTGCGCGTGAAAGCCAAGAGGCTCAATACCGGACTAGCGAACGGCTCTGACCTTCTTTCGGCGCGCATCACGGTCAGGCTCGAAGCGGACACCCTTCAGCTTGAGCCGCGTTCTCGCCTGCTTGTCCGTTGACTTGACACTGTTGAACATGGCCTCGGTGATCTCGTCGTAGTCTGTCGCTGTGACGGAACGCAGTTTGCCGACCTGTGCGGGATCGCCAGCCGTTCGCCTGATGTAGATCTCGTTCACTACGCAACGGTTGTGGACGGAAATATTCCGTGTTTCCACGCCGTCGCGTATCGTGATGAGGGACTCACTTGGAGCAATCTGCAAGCGAAACCGCTTCTCGAAGAACTCGCCTAGCTCGTCGAGCGATCGGTAGGAAAGCGAATTCACCTTCCGTTTCGCAAGTTCGTGGACTACGTCAGCAATTGTGCGGTGCTGGAGCACGTCCGAGACCTTGACCTCATCGGAGGACAGTAGGGTCTCGGGGCGCTGCGTGAAAATCTCGAACAGGAGGTCGGCAAGGTAGTTGAGATATGCTTCGACCTGCCTAACTAGGACAATCTCCATGAGAAGCTGCCGCTGCCTGCGCAACTCATCAAATGGCTTCGCCGCGTCTTTCGCGCGTCTCTTCCACTCTCGTTTTTCCTCTGGCGTGTCTGCGGCGATGACTCGGGCCTCTCCGAGAGCCTCCTGAATCGACTGAGCTGATCCAACGAGATGCAGGAACCAATTGAAGAATAGGTCTACTTCCGTATAGACGGAGAAGTACGCCTCGGCTGCTCGTGTGCCTGTCTTGGGCGACGGAATCGGCTGGTGCTTCCGCTTGTCGGTGCACTTGGTGTTCATAGGCCTGAGTGTCTTGTTCTACTAGGATGCCTTCCGGCAAGTCCGATCAGCCTAGCGAACGAGTCGAAAGCGTGTGCGATCAGTTGCGTCGAGTTGCTGCACGACGCGGTCAGAGGAATTCCCCGCGGCGTGGTTCGCGTACCGGCTGAGGTGCGTGTCCAGGCGCATTCCGAGGTGCTTTGCCGCGTCTTGGGGGGCCACGTTTGATTCGAGGATCCGAGTGGCCGCATGGTGCCGGAGGTCGTGGACGCGTGCTTTGCCGAGGCCTGCAACTCGCCATGCGCGTCCAAAACGGTAGTCCACCCACGGGCGGCAGACCTCGTTTTCATCGCGAGGCAGCGGGAATACTAAACCCCTTCCGTCGAAGTCGGTGCGATCGCGTAGCTCACGGACGACCCTAGAAACAGCAGTTGTCCCCGTGACGGTTCTGTCCTCCTTCGTCTTCGTCTTCCTGATCGTCATCCGGACCCGCCCGTCACCCTCGCGCAGGTCGTCCCAGCGGAGTCGTTCGGCTTCACCCCGACGCATTCCCGTCTCCGCGAGGAATCGAATGAACGCGGCGACAAGGGCCTCCCCGTCACTCCGCGCCGCGGCCTCAAGTCGCGCGATATCCTCGACCGAGAGGTAGCGCCCAGCGTTTTGGTTTTCGCGGTGTCGCCGCACGTCCCTCGCCGGGTTGAGCCTCGCGTACCCGAGATCAATGCACGCGGCGTAGAACCGCGAGATGGTCGTCAGGTACCGGTTCTGTGTACCCGCTGATGCCGGGATGGGACGGCGTGATGCCGCAGGCCTACGCACGGTGCCGTCTGCGAGCTGTGCGAGGAACTCCTCGACGTCGCGTTCTCACGGCGAAGTCCATCAAGGGGCCCGGGTACTCGTGGACCCACCCTTAATTGGACACAGCGATCCACCTTTCTGATCGGCCCGATTATCAACGCACTCAGCGGCACCCCTTCTCGCCCCCCCTGCGATCTGTCAGGCCCGGGGCGCCACCCTTGCGCCACCCCATCACGCGCTTCTTGGGTACGTTGGCTGGTTGAGGCGGCCGCCGATGACGTGCGGCCCATCAAGCCGCGAAACGCCGACTCTAGGCGTTCTGTGCGGTCGCAGCGCGTGGTGCGAGGAGGGGGACTCGAACCCCCACGGGTTGCCCCACCAGATCCTAAATCTGGCGCGTCTGCCGGTTCCGCCATCCTCGCGACGGTGAGGCGGGGAGGATAGCAGACGCGCGGCGCGCGGGCGTCAGTCGGTGGCGTCGGCGTCGAGGTCCGAGGGGGCGTCGAGGGCGGCGCGGAGGGAGGCGGCCTCGTGCTCGTGTCCCAGCGCCTCGGCGATGTTCGCGAGGACGCGTCGCGCGCGCGGGACGACGGGCTCGACGCCGGCCCGCTCGGCCTCGAAGAGCGCCTGCCGGGCGTGCGGCTCCGCCTCGTCGAGCCGTCCGAGCTGGAACAGGAGGCTCGCCAGGGCGACCCGCGCGTTCAGGGTGCGCGAGTCGGCCGGGCCGAAGTCGTCGCGCCGCATCTCCCACGTCCGGTCGTAGTGGCGCGCGGCGGAGTCGAGCCGATCGAGCGCGCGGTACCGCCTCGCGAGGATCGTGTGGAGCTTCATCCGGGAGCGCGGCGAGAGGCCCGTGGCCGGCTCGAGTCGCCCGGCCAGGTAGTCGAGGAGCGACTCGACCGGCCGCTCGGCGTCGATGTCGTCGGGGCCGAGGTCGGCGATGCTCTCCGAGAGGAACCGCCCGGTCCCGAACGTCCCGTCGTCCTCCTCCGCGGCCGCCGCCGCCCGAGAGCGCATCCGGCGATCGATCTGGAACTCCGTGATCGCGGCGCCGAGCCCGAGCCCGAGCGCGACGAACGCCAGGAGGACGCTCGCGAGATACGGCGGGCTCCACGTCGCCGGCCGCGTCAGCACGGACGCGCCGTCGCCGCTCGCGGCGACCGTCGCCCCGGCCCGCGCCAGGTCCTCCTGCATCTCCGCCGCGGAGCCGTAGCGCTCGGAGGGGTCCTTCCGGAGCGCGCGGAGCACGATCTCCTCGACGATCGGCGGGACGTTGCGGTCGATCGCCCGCGGCGGGGTCGGGAGGAGCTCGCAGATCGAGCGGACCGCCTCGGCCGGCCGGTCGGCGTGGATCGGGTACGGGAGCCGCCCGGTCACCGCCTGGTACAGCATCACCCCGATCGAGTAGAGGTCGGAGCGCGCGCCGACGTCGTCGTACCGGCCGGTCACCTGCTCGGGGCTCATGTACGGGAGCGTCCCGATCCGCCGGCCCGCCCCCTCGCGCGCGGCGGCGAGCGGGCCCTCCGCCGCGCGGTGCTGCGCCAGCCCGAAGTCGAGCACCTTCGGGTCACCGCCGCGGTCGACGAGGATGTTCGTCGGCTTCAGGTCGCGGTGGACGACCCCCTGCAGATGCGCGTAGTGCACCGCCGCGCAGATGCCGCGGAACAGCTCGAGCTTCCGGTGCAGCGGGCGCTCCTCGGCGGCGAGCCAGCGGTCGAGGCGCGTCCCCTCGACCAGCTCCATCGCGATCGTCCGACGCCCGTCGTCCGTCTCCCCGACGTCGTAGATCGTCGCGATCCCCGGGTGCTGGAGCCGCGCGAGCATCTCCGCTTCGTGCACCATCAGGCGGTCGCGCGTCTCCTCGCGACCCTGGCGCGCGACCTTCAGCGCGACCGAACGGCGCGGCTGGTGCTGCTCGGCGAAGAAGACGTCGCCCATGCCGCCGCGGCCGAGGGGGTGGATGATCGTGTAGCCGTCGACGCGGATCTCCGCCGGGCGCTCGTCGCGGTCCTCGCGCGCGGCCGGGTCGTTCGACAGGAGGAGGCCGCGGGCGAGGCGGTCGACCGGGACGTCGTCCTCGCGCGCGGGGAGGAGGCGGTCGAGCGACGAGCCGTCTCCGCTCCAGAGCCGCGCGAGCGCCCGGTCGACGTCGTCCGGAGACGGACCGTCCGGCGGCGGCGGGGGATCTTCAGATCGCCGCACCGCCGTCCTCCTCTCGTTCGTCCCCGTCCCGGTCGCCGTCGGCCAGCCGCTTCTTCAGGCTCTCGATCGCCCGCAGAAGCAGCATCGAGGCGGCCTGTCGGCTCAGGTCCATCCGCTCCGCGATCGCTTCCGTGTCGAGCCGATCGACGATCGAGAGGATGATCACCTCGCGGTGGCGGGGGTTCATCCGGCCGAGCTGCTCGAGCAACCGGTTCTGCAGCTCCTCCGCGGCGGCCTGGCCGGACGGCGTCGGGTCGCGCCCGGCGATCGTCCGCCAGAGCGGCCCGATGCTCGAACCGCCGAGGACCTGGGTGTCGAGCGACGCGACGCCGCCTCCGGCCGGTGGGGCTCCGCGGAAGGCGTCGCGGACCTTGTGGGAGACGATCCCCGAGAGGAAGGCGTTCAGGCCGTTGACCGTCGGCCGCTCCAGCCGCGAGATCCCGTCGGAGAGGGCGATCAGCGCGTTCTGGGTCAGCTCCTCGGTCGTGGCGCCGCAGCCGGGGGAGCCGGAGAGGCGTGTGACGACCATCGCCCGGACCCGCGGCACCAACGCCGCCAGGAGCCGGTCGAGCGCCGCCTTCGAGCCGCCGACGGCGTCGGCCACCAGGCGGTCGTCGAGCACCTCGTCCTCCATGCCCTCAGTCTATCTCGCGCCCCGGCCCTTCCAGGCGTGCCGCCGCCCTCCGTCCCGCCGAATCGGGCCGTCCGGTGCGGCTCCGTCTCGGAATTCGACCGTCGGAGCGTTTCGGACGGGGCGTTCGCCCCGGTTTCTGGCCGCCTTTCGAGAAATGATCAAGTTCGACCGTGATTCGGTCGAGGTTGCATCGACTAGCGGTGCAGCGGTTCAGGAGAACCCAGGCCGTTCGGGGCGACACCAACCGTCCCGGGCGACCATACGGGGGGGGCTCCGGGGTCGCGACACAGGGGGACCCTTCTGGGGGCAAGTCGGGGGTGCGTCGGGCCACCGGCGCACCCCTGACGCTTTTCTCGCGCCGCGCTCGCCCGGCCCGCCGTCCTCCGACGCCCGACGTGACATTTCCGTGACCCGGCCCGCCGGCTCGATCGGCGAGGATCGACGTCTCCGTCGATATGGTGAGGCCGATGCGCATCCTCGTGATCGAAGACGACGAGGCGATCCGCACCGCGGTCGTCGACACGCTCGAGTCGGAGGGGTACGAGACCGACGAGTGCGACAACGGCGAGGACGGAATCACCGCCGCGGTCCGCGCCGGCGTCGACCTCGTGCTGCTCGATCTGGTGCTGCCCGGGAAGGGCGGCTTCGAGGTGCTGGAAGAGCTGCGCGGCTCGCGCCCGACCCTGCCGGTCATCTGTCTCACCGCGCGCGGGGAGGAGGACGACCGCGTCCGCGGCCTGAAGCTCGGCGCCGACGACTACGTCGTGAAGCCGTTCTCCGCGCGCGAGCTCCTCGCCCGCGTCGAGGCCGTCCTGCGCCGGAGCGCCGAGCGTCCGACCGACGTCGACCGCCTCGAGCTCGACGGCCGCGTCGTCGACCTGAAGCGCCACGAGGTCTGCTTCGACGACGGCCGGCGGAGCGAGCTGTCGGCGCGCGAGCTCGAGCTCCTCCGCTACCTCGCCGCGAACCCCGGCCGTGCGGTCAGCCGCGACGAGCTCCTCCGGAACGTCTGGCGCGTCGACCCGCGCGGCGTCGAGACGCGGACGATCGACATGCACGTCGTGCGGCTGCGCGAGAAGCTCGGCGACGACCCCTCCCGGCCGTCGGTCGTCCTGACCGTCCGCGGGAAGGGGTACATGTTCGGGTCATGAGGGCTTGGAAGGTCTGGGCCGCGTTCGCCGTCTGCGTCGCGCTGGCGGCGTTCGCGGCGCGGTGGCTGCACCGCACCGTCCTCCGCGTCGAGGCGGCGCGCCTCGAGTCCGAGCGCCGCGACGCGATCGACGCGCTCGCCCAACGCGCGCTCTGGCGCATGGAGTACGCCGTCGTGCCGCTGCTGGTGCAGGAGGCGTCCCGGCCGTGGTACCACTACCTCTCGCTCTACTCCGCCGACCGTCCGCTCTCCGCGATCGCCACGAACGTCGCCGATCGGCCGGGCGTCGTCGCGTCGCCGCTCCTCGACGCCTTCGTCCCGTACACCCTCCTCCACTTCCAGATCGGCCCCGACGGACGGGTCGCCTCGCCGCAGTCCCCGGACGGTGAGCACCTGATCTGGGCGCAGACGCGCTTCGGCGCGGGGAACGTCCTCGGCGCCGCGGCCGAGCGCATCCGACGGCTCCGGTCGCTCCTGAAGCGCCAGGCGCTCACGCGCGTGATCATCGAGCACGAGCGTCGCGACGAGGGAGGGACGCTCGCCGCCGGCGACTCGCCGTCGCTCCTCGGGAGCCTCCGCGAGTTCCGGTCGCGACGGCAGTCGGTGCAGGCCGCGCAGGAGCTCGCCGAGGCGAACTGGATCGAACCCCGACCGACCGGCCCCGCGCTCCGTCCGCCCGAGGCGACCCTCCGGCCGTACTGGTGCGGCGGGGGGCTGTTCCTCGCCCGTCACCTCCTGATCGAGGGGCAGCCGTACGTCCAGGCGGTCTGGCTCGACTGGGCGGCGATCGAACGGCGTCTGCTGGAGGAGGTCCGCGCGCTCCTCCCGCAGGCGCGCGTCGTCCCGATCGAGCCGGGCGGCGCGCCCGCGGACGCCGACGCCCTGCGGCTGGCGTCGCTCCCGGTGCGCCTGATCCCCGGCCCGGTCGACACGCCCGCGCCGGGGGCGCTCGGGCCGCTCCGACTGTCGCTGAACCTCGCGCTCGGCGGACTCCTGGTGGCGATGCTCGCCGTCGCCGTCCTCCTGCGCGTGATCCTCCTGTTCAACGAGCGCCGCGCCGCGTTCGTCTCGGCGGTGACGCACGAGCTCCGGACGCCGCTCACCGCGCTCCGCCTCGTGACCGACCTCCTCGCCGAGGACCGGATCCGCGACGAGGCGAAGCGGCGTCGTTCGATCGAGACGCTCCGACGCGAGTCGACGAGGCTCGCGCACCTCGTCGAGAACGTGCTCGCGTACTCGCGGCTCGAGGGGCGCGCGCCGCGCAGCGAGCGGCGGGTGGAGACGACGGTCCGGGCCGTGATCGAGGCGGTCCACGGCCGCGCCGAGGAGCACGCGCGGCACGCCGGGTTCACGCTCGAGGTCGGATTGGACGACGAGGCGAAGGACGTCCGCGTCCGCTGCGACCCGGCCGCCGTCGAGAGGATCCTGTTCAACCTCGTCGACAACGCCTCGAAGTACGCGGCGCGCGCCGAGACGTCCGACCGGCGGATCGAGCTCGCGGCCGAGCGGACGCCGGACCGCGTCGACCTGATCGTGCGCGACCACGGCCCGGGGATCTCGGCGGAGGCGGCGAGGCGGCTGTTCCGGCCGTTCTCGAAGTCGGTCGACGAGGCGGCGCGCACGCAGCCGGGCGTCGGGCTGGGCCTCGCGCTCTGCCGGCGGCTCGCCCGGGAGATGGGGGGCGACCTCCGCCTCGACGAACGATGGACCGACGGCGCGGGGTTCGTGCTCGAGCTCCCGCGCGTGACGACGGGGAGGTCCGCATGAGCGGAGCGGAGGGCGGCGCGTGGCTCGAGTGGCGGGTGACCGTGCCGCTCGAGCTGGAGGAGCTGGCCGCGGAGTCGCTGCTGCGGCCGCCGTTCACCGGGGTCGAGGTCGTCGGTGGCGGGGTCGTCCGGACGTTCGCGCGGGCGGAGCTCCTCGACGGCGCGGCGCGGGCGGAGCTCGACGCCGAGGCGCGCGCGTTCGGGGCGACGGCGGTCGAGTGGCGGCCGTACGAGGATCGCGACTGGGAGGCGGCGGCGAGGGCGACGTGGCGGACGTTCCGCGTCGGCCGGCTCTGCGTCGGCCCGGACGGCGCGGCGCCGCGTCCGGACGACGTCCCGCTCCGGCTCGAGCCCGGCGGCGCGTACGGCACCGGCCGCCACCCCTCGACGCGCGGCGGACTCCTCGGCGTGCAGCGCTTCCTCGCCGCCGGGGAGACGATCGTCGACGCGGGGTGCGGGAGCGGGATCCTCGCCGTCGCCGCGCTCCTCCTCGGCGCGCGCGAGGCGGTCGCCTTCGACATCGACCCGAACGCCGGCGCCGCGACGCGCGACCTCGCGTCGGCGAACGGCGTCGACGAGCGGCTCGCGTACCGCGAAGGCGGGTTCGAGACCGTCGCCGACGTCGAGGGCGTCGACGGCGTCGCCGCGAACCTCTACTACGACCTCGTCGAGCGCCACGCCCCGGACCTCGCGCGGCTCCTCCGGCCGGGCGGGTGGTTCGTCGTCGCGGGGATCCGGGCGAGCCTCGAGACGCCGGTCCGCGACGCGGTCGCCGCGGCGGGTCTCGACGTGACGTGGCGTTGGCCCCGGGGGCGGTGGGTCGCGTTCGGGGGGCGGAAGGGGGGCAGTTGACGCGGCGGCGGATGGTCGAGGCCCGGTGGGCATGGGCGTTCGTCGCCGTCGTGCTGGCCGTCCTGTTCGCGAAGGCACACGTGCGGCCGTGGTGGCCGCTCGAGTTCGACGCCGAGCGGTGGCGGACCGACGTGGGCGGTCTCCGCCCGGAGCGATACCGGATGGCCGACGGGCTCGTCACGAGCGGCCGGCTCGTGGGCGAGACGGCGGACGAAGTCCGGGCGCTCCTCGGAAGCCCGCTGGAGACGATCGAGGACGGAACGGCGATGGTGTTCGACGCCGGCGCGAAGGGGTTGTCGTCCTGCCCCCTCTTCGACTTCGATCCGTTCGACGTCGGGTCGCGGCGCGTGGTCGTCCGGACGGAGGACGGAGTCGTGGCGGAAGCCGTCCTCGTCGAGGATTGAGGCCGGAAGCCGGAAGATCGCGACCCCTTCCGGCGCCCGGCGTCCGGTCCCCGCGACCCGGTTCTCCGGTCCCCCGGCTTTCCGCGACCCGGTCTTCCCCTCCCTCTCCCGCTCCCCGGCGTCCGGTTCCCTGCGTCCGAACTCGTCCGCGCTTCGCTCGAACCCGGCGGAGCTCTCGTCGACGCCGTTCCCCTTCTCGGCTCCGCGGCGTTCAGCCGCCCTCTCCTTCCTCTCCTTCCTCTCCTTCCTCTCGTTCCTTTCCTTCCTTCCCGTCCTTCCCCTCCCTCCACCTCAGCTCCAGCTTCACCCTCGCCGCGTCCTCCCCCTCGAACGTCACGCCGACCGCCAGCTCTTCGATCGACTCGATCAGCGACGGGTGCTCCGGCGCGCTCCGCGGGGAGATCGGGCTGCCGTAGGCCGTCGACTCCATCGTCCCGTCGATCGGGTTCCAGACGTACGCGCCGCCGCCCGGGCAGACGAGCTCCTGGGCGAGGCGGCGGCGGTGGACGGCGACCGGGTCCTCGTCCGGGACGAGACGGCGCCAGAGGTTCAGGACGGGGAGGTTCCGCCACGACGCCGTCTGCCGTCGTTCGTCGAACCAGACCCGCGCGAACAGCTCGATCGCGGCGAGCGCGCGGCGGTCCAGACGGGCGGCGAACGAGCGGCCCGTCCATCGCGGCGCGTCCGTCCGGGCGGGCGCCGCGGCCCGATCGATCGTGCGCCGCATCATGCGTTCGTCGACCGTCAGGACCAGGCGGCCGGGGAGGGCGGCGACGCAGAGGACGAGCGGGGACCAGTCGGCGGGGACGACGCGGGCCTCCCTCAGGGCGGCGGTCTCCGCGATGCGGTGGTAGCGGAGACCGTCTCGCTCGATCGTCTCCCACCGGAACGACGACGACGCGAACTTCCGGACGAAGTCGCGGGTGCCGTCGAGCAGGAGGTGGGCGTCGCCGTCCCTCCACACCTCCAGCGAGACGGCGACGGGGAATCGGTCGAACCTCCGCTCGACGAACTCCCAGACGTCGTCGGCGTGCGCGAGCTCGGCCCAGACCGGATCGTCCTCGATCGAGAGGGAGACCGCGTCGCCGATCCATCCGCTCGACGTGCCGCCCTGGAGGAGGAACGGGACGAGGGGAGATCGGA
>JBICIB010000759.1:0-4071 GCA_043101415.1 Planctomycetota bacterium JB042
GAAGGAGGTCGTCGTCGACGTCGAGTTCGATCACGGCGAGGCAGCCGTCCGCCAGGAGGCGCGTCCGGTCCTCCGCGCCGCTGTTCTCGACCACCGCCACCACCGCCGTCCGCCCCGCCCGGCCGACCTCCCGGAGGAGGGTGGGAGAGGCGGTCAGCGCCGGACCGAGGAAGACGAGGTCGATCGGCCGGCGGGCGAGGCGGCGCCGGAGCTCGCCCGCGTCCCGGGCGCGCGAGACGAGGACGTCGAGCCTCCCCACGGCCTGCTCGACCCGACGAGCGTCCTCGTCCGTCAACCCGGCGACGAGTGTCCGCAGCAGCAACGGTCGGCCCTCCGGTCGAGGCGGCGCGCGCGTCGGCGAGGGGAACTGCCGTCCCCTCGGGCTGGCGCGCGACGCCAAGGATCTCTTTCATTGTGGTCGGCCGGCGTCCGCTACGCCAGTCGTCCCTCCGGGAGAGAACCATGCGCACCCGCCCGCTCATCGCCGACGACATCCTCCAGCTGATCGGCTACACGCCGATGGTCCGCCTCCGCCACCTCCCCTCCGACGGCTCGGCCGAGGTGCTGGCGAAGCTCGAGTCGTTCAATCCGATGTGGTCGGTCAAGGACCGCATCGGCAACGCGATGCTCGAGGCGGCCGAGCGGGACGGGACGATCTCGCCGGGGAAGACGGTCGTGATCGAACCGACCTCGGGGAACACCGGCATCGGCCTGGCGATGGCGTGCGCCGTCCGCGGCTACTGCTCGATCTTCACGATGCCCGAGTCGGCGACGGTCGAGCGCCGGCACGTCCTGCTCGCGTTCGGGTCGAAGGTGGTCCTCACGCCGAAGGCGAAGGGGATCAAGGGGGCGATCGCGAAGGCGAAGCAGCTGGTCGAGGAGACCCCGCACGGCTGGATGCCCGGCCAGTTCGACAACCCCGCGAACCCCGACGTCCACCGCCGGACGACCGCCGTCGAGATCGCCGAGGCGACCGAGGGCCGGCTCGACGCGTTCGTCGCCGGCGTCGGGACCGGCGGGACCCTCTCCGGCACGGCGCAGGCCCTGAAGGAGAAGATCGACGGGCTCCACGTCTGCGCCGTCGAGTCGGCCGACTCTCCGCTCCTCTCCGGGCAGCCCGGCGTCCGGCCGAACCGGATCCAGGGGATCAGCCCCGGCTTCGTCCCCGGGAACTACGACGAGGCCGTCGTCGACGCCGTGGAGACGGTCGAGTACGAGGAGGCGATCGCGACCTCGCGCCGCCTCTGCCGGGAGGAGGGGATCTTCGTCGGCATCTCCGCCGGCGCGGTGACCGCGGGCGCGCTCCGCGTCGCCGCGCGGCTCGGCGCGGGGAAGCGGGTCGTCGCCGTCCTCCCGGACCTCGGCGAGCGGTACCTGAGCCACGAGCTGTTCACGGGGGTCGCGAACGAGCAGAACCTGATCGACGCCACCGGCGAGGAGCTCGCGGTCGACTGAGTCCGCCTTTCTGGACGAGCGCCCGAGAAAGTTCCCCCGCCGAGCGCGTTCGGCGCGACAATCGCGGAGGCGACCCCCCCGCTGCCGAACCGGCGCGCCCGTGAGACAGGAGGAACCCATCATGTCCTTCCGAGCCCGGCTCTCGTCCCTCGTCTGTCTGACCCTCGCCGCCGCGGCCGCCCCCGCCGCCGGCCAGCGCTGGTTCGACGCTCCGCTCGTGTTCGCGCCCGGCGGGCCGGGCGAGGAGGCGATCGCCGTCGGCGACCTCGACCTCGACGGCGACCCGGACGTCGTGTTCGCCGACGACCTCGGCAACCTCGTCGTCCGGCGGAACGACGGCGCGAGCGGATTCACGTCGGACGCGCCCGTCCCCCTCCCCTCCGGCGTGATCCTCGGCCGCGACTTCTGGTTCTTCTCCCAGGACGACCCGAGGATCGGCGACTTCGACGGGGACGGCGACCTCGACCTCGCGTTCTGCGCCGACGTCGGCGTGACGATCCTCCCCGGGGACGGCGCCGGCTCGTTCCAGGCCCCGGTCTCCGTCCCCCTCCCGTTCCCCGCGACGCGCCTCGCCGTCGGCGACTTCGACGCGGACGGCGTCGCCGAGCTCGCGGTGACGTACGCGGTGCTCCCGGTCCAGCTCGTCTGGATCGACCACGCCGGCGGCGCGTACCAGGTGACCCCACCCGCGTTCCTGTCGGTCGGATATCAGAACGCCGTCTCGCTCGCCACCGGAGACTTCGATCAGGACGGGTTCGACGACGCGGTCGCCACCCTCGAACTGTCCGGCGACTACGAACTCGTCCACACCGTGAACGGCCAGCCCGTCTACACCGGGGCGTTCCCGAACAACCCGTTCGTCACGGCGACGCTGTACGTCTGGGCCGGCGACCTCGACGGCGACGGCGACGACGACATGCTGCTCGGCGGGCTCGTGAACGACAAGTTCACCCTCCAGCCGTACTGGAACGTGAACGGGGCGCTCCGCTTCGGGACGCCGGCGCAGACGAACGCCCCCGGCCTGAACGCCTCGATCGGGGTCCGCCGGATGGAGCTCGTCGACTGGGACGAGGACGGCGACCTCGACCTCGCCGGCCAGACGTACCTGACGAGCCCGTTCGACGCCGACATCGCCTCGTGGTTCGTCGAGCAGGTCGACCACCCGACCTTCCCCGGCACCTGGTTCCCCGATCCGCGGCCGGTCCCCGTGCCCGACGCCGGTGCGATGGCCGGCGTCGCCGACCTCGACGGCGACGGCCACGTCGACTTCTGCGGCGCACGCTCGGTCGTGTTCGGCGACGGGACGTTCGACCTCCCGCTCCAGCCGGCGCTCGACGGGGATCCGGCCGGCGCGCACCTCGCCGACCTCGACGACGACGCGGACGTCGACGTCGTCGACGGCGCGTTCCTCCGCACGAACGACGCGACCGGAGCGTTCGCCGGGACCGCGGACTGGCTCCCGGACCCCGGCGCCAACCTCGCGTACGCCGGGCCGGTCGTCGTCGCCGACCTCACCGGCGACGGCCGCCTCGACGCCCTCGTCGAGCGGCGCGTCACCGTCGGCGACCTGTTCGCCGACATGCGCGTCCTCGCCGGGCAGCCGGACGGCTCGTTCCTCGACGTCGGCGCGGCGGCCCTCGCGCCGATCGGCGGCCCGGGGACCCGCGCCGGCGACTTCGACGGCGACGGCGACGTCGACGTCTTCACGCCGACCGGCCTCTGGTGGAACGACGGCGCGACCCACCTCGTCCTCGGCCCGACGTTCGCGCACTCCTCGATCGAGGACGCGGCCGACTTCGACGGCGACGGCGACCTCGACGTCCTCGCCCGGAACGGCGACCAGCTCGTCCTCCTGCGGCGCGACCCCGGGGGGTACTCCTCCCAGGTGCTGTTCACGCAGATCGGGCTCGCCTCCTCGGCGGCGTGGCTGGACGTCGACGACGACGGGGACCTCGACGTCGTGGCGCCGGCGGTGACGTTCGGCGTGCCGCGCGTCTACGTCATCGAGCACCTCCCCGGCCCGACGTTCGCCTCGATGCCCGGCCTCGAACCGTTCGGGGTCGCGGCGGAGCGGTTCGCCGCGATCGACCTCGACGGCGACGGACTGTCGGACCTCGTCGGCGCCAGCGAGGCGTACGACGAAGCGCCGGCCTCGAACCTCGACCCGTACGGAGGGATCGTCGCGTTCCGCCGGACCGGACCGGGCCTCGTCTTCGAGCCGGCGCGGCGCTGGATCGGCCATCGCAACGCCGGGTTCGCCGACGCCGACCAGGACGGCGACCTCGACGTCGTCGGGCGGACGGTCGTCCGGAGCACCCGGTTCGCCTCCCCGGCCCAGGGGACGATCCGCCAGTACGGCGTTGGCACCGCCGGGACCGGCGGCGCCGTCCCGCTCCTCGGCGCGCGCGGCCCCGCGACGACGTCGTCGACCACGTTCGAGCTCCGGCTCCGCGACGCCCTCGGCGGGGCGCCGTCGCTCCTCGTCCTCGGCCTCGCCGAGGGCGCGGTCGCCGACGTGCCGTACCCCGGGATGACGCAGCTCGTCGGCGGCGCTCCGGTCCTCGCCTTCCTCCCGATCGGCGGAACGCCCGGCGCGGCCGGCGAAGGGGCGCTCAC
>JBICIB010000760.1:0-12154 GCA_043101415.1 Planctomycetota bacterium JB042
GCCCCGGGGACTCCCTCCGGGGCCGGTCGCCTCGCCGGGATCCCCGCTCGCGCTCGGGTTCGGCGGGACCTCACCCTCCGTACGGAGGCGACGAACCGATCGTCCCCGACCTCGCCCGCTTCGCTCCCTCCCCCCGGAGCCGATGTCTTCCACCACCGGTGGCTCGATAGAATCGGACCCGCAGCCTCCTCGCTCCGCGCGTGAGAGTGCCGCCGAACGGTGCGGGAGCGAGTGAGGAATCGATGGGCAAGGGGTCGTTCTCGGTGGGCGACGGCGTCGGGCGAGAGAAGGAAGCGCGTGGTCGTGTCCCGGCGGACTCCCGGACTCGGGCGAGCCACCAGGCGCTCCTCGCCGAGTTCACCCGACTGGCGCTCGGCCGTCACTCGCTCGACGCGTTGCTCGACGAGGCGGTGGCGCGGATCGCCAACGGACTCCACGTCGAACTCGTCGGCATCTTCCAGGTCGTTCACGACGCGGGCGGGTTCGTGCTGCGCAGCGGCGTCGGATGGGACGAGCGCCGCCTCGGACGACCGCTCGTCGAGGGGGACGGGGAGTCGGTCCTCGATCTCGCGCTCCGCTCCCGAGAGGTCGTCCGCGTCGGCGTGCCGCCGCATCGCCACCGACTCCGCGGGCCGAAGCTGATCGTCGAGGAAGGTGTCCGGAGCGGCATGTCCGCCGCCATCCTCCCTCCCGAACGACCGTGGGGCGTGCTCGGCGTGTACGGCCGGGAACGAAGAGAGTTCACGCCGGACGACGTCCACTTCGTCGAGTCGATCGCCAACATCCTCGCCGACGTGATCGCCCGGTCGCGGATCGAGGACGAGCTGCGCGACCGGGCGCGCGAGATGAGCCTCCTCTTCCGGGCGACGTCCTCCGAGGCGGCCTCGTTCCCCGACGCCCTGCGAGGGAGCATCGAGGCGGTCTGCGAGATCACCGGCTGGCCGATCGGCCACGCGTACGTCCTCGCGGACGACGGGCGGCGGATGCGTTCGTCGGGGATCTGGCGCGTCGACGACCTCGAGCGAACGGCGGAGCTGCGCGAGCGGACGGAGAAGAAGGAGTTCGTCCCGACGGAGGGGTTCATCGGCACGATCTGGTCCCTTCGCGAGCCGGTCGGCATCCCCGACGTGCGCCTCGACGGGACCTTCAAGCGACACCGTCTCGGTCGGCGGGCCACGATCCACGGCGCGTTCGGGTTCCCGGTCATCGTCCGGGGCGACGTCGCGGCGGTCCTCGAGTTCTTCTCGTACGACCCGATCTCCACCGCCGACCTCCCGCTCGACGTCGTGCGGACGCTCGGGAGTCAGGTCGGCCGCGCCCTCGAACGGAACCAGGACGCGGAGTCGCTCCGGACGGGCGCCGAGCGCCTCTCGCTCGCGCTCGAGGCGGGCGGGCTGGCGGCGTGGGACTGGGACCTCGTCCAGGACGTCACCACCTGGAGCGACGAGCTGTTCCGCCTGCTCGGCCACCAGCCCGGAGACGTCGAGCCCGGCTGGTCGACCTGGATCGATCGGCTGCACCCGGACGACCGCGCGCCGACGGAGGAGGCGTTCCGGGCGGCCCGGGAACGCGCGCAGCCGTACCACTGCGAGGTCCGCATCGTGCGTCCGGACGGCGCGGTCGTCTGGGCGGAGGCGCGCGGCCGCTTCTCGTTCGGCCGCCGGGGCAAGGCGCGCCGGATGTACGGCGTGATCATGGAGGTGACCGAGCGGCGACGGATGGAGTCGCGGCTGGTCGAGGCCGACCGGCGGAAGAGCGCGTTCCTCTCGACCCTCGGGCACGAGCTCCGCAACCCCCTCGCGGCGCTGGTCCACGGCGTCGGCCTCGTCGAGCGCCAGGCCTCGACGGACGCGCTCCGCGACGTCTGCTCGATGATGCGTCGGCAGGCTCGCCACATGACGCGGCTCCTCGACGACCTGCTCGACATCGGCCGGATCGAACGCGGGTCGATCCGCCTCGACCGCCGCCCGCTGTCGGTGGCGGAGAGCCTCGAGAGGACGGCCGAGACGGTCAAGGGCGCGCTCGAGGAGGCGGGTCAGGCGCTCGAGATCTCCGTCGAGCCGCCGTCGCTGGCGGTGCGCGCCGACCCGGTCCGGTTCGCGCAGATCGTGTCGAACCTGCTCGTCAACGCCGCCCGGTACTCCGACGCGCCCGGCCGCGTCCGCGTCGACGCGCGTGAGGTCGACGGGCGGGCGGAGATCTCCGTCCGTGACGAGGGGATCGGCCTGACCGAGATCGAGATGAGGGACATCTTCGAACCGTTCTTCCAGTCGCGTCCGGGCTCCGGAGGGCTCGGGATCGGGCTGAGTCTGGTGCACCGGCTCGCCGCGCTGCACGACGGCCTGGTCCGGGTGGAGAGCGAGGGCCCCGGTCGCGGGAGCACGTTCACGCTCCTGTTCCCGGCGTGCGAGCCGCCGACGGAGAGCGAGATCGAGTTCGAGCGGACCCTCTCCGTCCCGCGCCCCCTCCCGTCGCTCCGGGTGCTCGCCGTGGACGACCACCGGGATTCGCTCTCCGCGCTGCGGGAACTGCTCGCCACGTCGTACTCGGTCGAGGTCGCGACGAGCGGCGAGGAGGCGATCGAAGCGGCGCGCTCCTTCTCCCCCCACGTCGTCCTCCTCGACATCGGCCTCCCCGGCAAGAGCGGCCTCGACGTCGTGCGGGAGCTGCGGGACGCGAAAGGACTCGAGGGGACCCGCTGGATCGCGGTGACCGGGTTCGGGGACGCGGGGACCGAGTCGCGGATCCTCGACGCCGGCTTCGACGAACTCCTCCTCAAGCCGATCGACCTCGGGGAACTGACCGAGCGCCTCGAACGGCACGCGCGCCGCGTCGAGCGCGGGTGACGCGCCCCCTCCTCAGCCGTCCTTCCCCCGCCCGCCGAGCAGCCAGTCGAGCAGCGCGTCCGTCTCCTCGAGATCCTCGACCACCCGGTCGGCGCCGGCCTCCCGGAGCTCGTCGACGCCGAACAGCCCCGTCGTCACCGCGAGCGAGCGGCACCCGGCGTAGCGGGCGCAATCGACGTCCTTCGGCGTGTCCCCGATGACGACCGCGTCCTCCGGCCGGACGTGGCGGCCGAAGCGGAATCGGAGGCGGTCGAGCGCCACCCGAGGGAGGAGGCGGCGCGAGGACGCGTCGATACCCCAGGCCGTCGCCACGAAGAGGTCCGGATCGACCCCGATCGAGGCGATCTTCATGCGCCCCGTCTCCGGGTAGTTCCCGGTCACGAGCCCGAGCGTCACGTCGCGCCGGCCGGCGAGCGCGTCGATCAGCCGATGGACGCCCGGGAGCGGCCGCGCGCCGCCCTGCGCGTCGAGCGCCGCGCCGAGCAGCTCGCCGTATCGGCGTCGGAATCGGTCGTGGTGGACGTGCGGACGCTCGACGCCGTGGTCCGCGCAGAGGCCCCGCCAGATGAGCGGGTCGAGCCCGCCCGAGAACCGCCGCCCCTCGTACCGGATCTCCTGCTCCAGCGTCTCGCACATCGCCTGGATGAACGACGGCACGCCCGCCGGCCTCGCGAGCAGCATCGTGCCGTCGATGTCGAGGAGGATCAGCACGCCCGGACCCCGCGCTCGGCGAGCGCCGCCCGCAGCGGACCCGCCCCCGTGAACTCGATCGCGTCGAGCCCGAGCCGCCTCGCCGCGTCGCAGTTCTCGCGCGTGTCGTCGACCAGCAGGCACTCGCCCGGACCGGCCCCGACGCGCTCGAGGATCACCTCGAACGCGCGCGAGGACGGCTTCCGTACGCCGTGCTCGCACGAGACGAACGTCCAGGCCGCGTGTGCGGAGAGGCCCACCCTCTCCTCGACGTGACGCCACCACGACGGGTAGTTGCTGAAGAGGTGGAGCTCGGCGCCGCCCTCGGCGAGGTCGCGGACCAGCTCCTCCATGCCGTCGACCCATCGGTACGCCGCGACCATCGCCCGCTTCATCGCCGGGCCGTCGAACCGGCGCCCGTCGCGGAAGAACCGGTCGAAGAACGACGCTTCGTCGATCTCGCCCCGCTCGAACTCCACCCACGCCGTCGGGTGCTTCACCCGCAGGAGCTCGTCGAACGGCAGGCCGAGCGCGGCCGGCAGCTCGCGCCGGAACGGATCGTGGACGAGCGTCCCCATCACGTCGAGCAGGAGCCGCGGGCGGGTCATTCGCCGGTCCGCTCCTCCAGGCGCGCCTTCAGCCACGCGCGGGCCATCCGCCAGTCGCGCTCGACGGTCCGCGTCGTGACACCGAGCGACTCGGCGATCTCCTGCTCCCCCAGCCCGGCGAAGAAGCGCATCTCGACCACGCGCGCCTTCCGCTCGTCCTTCTCCTCGAGCCGCTTCAGCGCCTCGTCGAGAGCGACCAGGTCCTCGGCCCGCTCCTCGAAGACGACGAGCGCCTCGTCGAGCTCGACCTTCCGCCGGGTGCCGCCGCGCTTCCGCGCCTTCTTCGCGACCGCGTGGTTCACGAGGATCCGCCGCATGGCCATCGCCGCCACGCACAGGAAGTGCGAGCGGTTCCGCCAGTCGCGGTTCTGCTGGTCGACGAGGCGGATCCACGCCTCGTGGACGAGCGCCGTCGGCTGCAGCGTGTGATCGCCCCGCTCCTTCGCGAGGTGTCGGTCGGCGAGGCCGCGGAGCTGGTCGTAGATGATCGGGAAGAGCCGTTCGAGCGCGTCGTCGGCCCCGTCCCGGCACTCGGCCAGGAGACGGGTGACGTCGGGGGCCTCGCTCGGGGTTCGCTCGCCGTCCATGGCGACCAGTCTATCGGCGCGGGCTCGCAATCGGGCGTCCGACCGTCTAGACCGGGCCGCCGTGAGCGACGAGCGACGCGACCCGCCCCCGTCCCCCGCCGGCCGCGGCGAGCCGTGGTACGTCGGCGCCTTCGACGAGGCGTACCTCGAGCGGTACGCCCACCGGGACGACGCGGAGGCGACGCGGCAGGTCGCGTGGCTCGCGGAGGCGTCCGTCGTCGGCGACGGCCTCCGGGTCCTCGACCTCTGCTGCGGCGCCGGCCGCCACGGCGCGCCGGCGCGGAAAGTCGGCGCGCGGGTCGTCGGCCTCGACCTCTCCGCCGCGCTCCTTCGCGAGGCGTGCCGCCGCCTCCCGGTCGCGCGCGGCGACATGAGGCGCCTGCCGTTCGCCGACGCCGCGTTCGACGGCGTCTTCCAGATGTTCACCGCGTTCGGCTACTTCGAGGCGGACGACGAGAACCGCGCCGTCCTCGACGAGGTCGCGCGCGTCCTTCTCCCCGGCGGACGCTACGCGCTCGACCTGATGAACGCGCGCCGCGAGATCGAACGGCTCGTCCCTCGATCGACGACCCGCCACGACGACGGGCGCGTGGAGCGGGCGACGCGGAGCCACGACCCGGCCCGCCGGCGGATCGAGAAGGAGATCGAGGTGACGCACCCCGACGGCCGGATCGAGCGCCGCCGCGAGAGCGTGCGCGTCTTCGCCGAGGACGAACTCGCCGGATGGCTCGACGCGGCGGGACTCTCCGTCGATCGGATCGCCGGCGACGACCGGGGCGCGCCGTTCCGGGCCGAGGACTCGCCCCGGATGATCGTGGTCGCCGTTCGCCGCTGACGCGGCCGGTCCGACGCGCGGCCGCCGGGAGCCCGCCCCCCCCAGGTCCTAGTCGACGTCGTCGAACGCCTCCGCGCCGGCCTTCCGCGCCTCCACGAAGACCGGCACCGTCTTGTCGAAGTACCGCTGGTCGCTGCGCGAGATCTTCAGCTTCCGGGCGTCCTTCCGCCAGCTCTCGAGCTGCTCGACGAGTTCGGTGTCGGCGTACTCCGACGCCAGGAAACCGCGCGAGATCGCGTCGACGCCGGCGACGAACGCCTCGGCCGGCTTCGTCTCGCGCTTCCGCCAGTACTCCTCCATCGCGTCCTTCCCCTTCTCGCGATGCTCCTTCAGCGCCCGCTCCCACTCCTCGGCGAACGCCTCCCGGGCCGGGATGCCCCGGAACTGGTCGAGGAAGAGGCGCACGTGACCGATCCACGCCTTCTTCTCGAGCTTGTCCCCCTTGTTCCGCCCGCGCGACTTCTCGATCGCCTCGACGTGCCGCGCGGCGAGCCCGTCGATCTCCGCGACGACCTCCTCCGCCTTCGCGTGGACCTTCGCGTCGCCGCCGCCCCAGTCGAGGATCCGCCGGGCGACCTGGTAGCGCGCCACGAGGTCGGCGTCCTCCTTGACCGCGAGCAGCTCGTCGAAGCTCGCGGCGACCCCGCGGAAGTCGTCGTCCGTCATCGCGTCGCACCACGCTAGCAGCTGCGCGGCCTGCGGCGGCGACGGCCAGTGGTTCCAGTCGCGGAGCGTGCGGAAGTGGAGCTTCGGGTAGTGCGCGTCGGCGAAGAACTTCACGGCGCCGGCGCTGCTCGCGAGCGAGACGACCGGATCGGCGGTGCCGTGGAGGACCGCGACCGCCTGCTCGTGGTGCTTCGGCCCCGCCTTCGTCCCGATCCAGACCCCGCCCGCCTGGCCGAGGACTCCGTGGACGAGGTCCGGGTGCTCGCCGGCGAACGCGAACGCGAAGAACGCCCCCTGGCTGTGGCCGTAGAGAAGGGTCCGCCGCACGCGGAAGGCGTTCGACAGCTCCTGGTGCAGCCCCTCGACGGCGCGCATGTCCTTGTCGGCGAAGCGGAAGTTGAACCCGCCCGAGCCGTTCGGCGTCGGGCCGTCCGGCGAGACCACGATGTCGTTCGGCCGGAACTTCCCCGCCTCGTGGTTCAGGAACGCCCACCGGCGATCGAGGTTCGAGCCGTGGAAGACCATCGTCAGGACGGCGCCCCGCTCGGGGTCGTACGACTTCGGGACGAAGTACTCGTACCGGAGCCCGCCGGCGGTCTCCGACTGGAACACCTTGCCCCGCCCCTTGGCGTCGTTCGCGCTCGGGGCGCGCTCCTCGTGGTCCTTCGCGGCGAGGGGGACCGAGGCTCCGGCGAGGAGGACGGCGACGGCGAGCACGAACGGACGGATCGACATGGAGGCCTCCGGCGGACTCCGGCGAGGATACCGGTTCGGCCGACCCGGTTGCACCCGACCCGGCCTCCGGTTAGTCTCCCCGGCTCGTTCGGAGTCCCGTCCCTTCGTCGGGGACGGCCGGAGCCGCGGTCGATCGCCGCGGCGCCGGAGGGAAGCGGGTGGGAAACCCGCACGGTCGCGCCACTGTGAGCGGCGAGGCGAACCTCCACGACGCCACTGGGAGCCTGGGCTCCCGGGAAGGCGGAGGTCGCCGGCGAGCCGCGAGTCAGGAGACCTGCCCGAACGTCGATCCGCGACCGCGCTCCGCGAAGGGCGCGAGGGACGCCTCCTTCCGGCCGGGCGTGGGTCTCGTCGCCGTCGCTCGCGGAGCAGCGGCGCGACGATCGGTCGTTCGCTCCCGGAAACCACCCCTGAACCGCCCGTACCTCGCCGCCGGCCTCGTCGCCGCCCTGCTACCCCTCGTCTCCCCGTCCGCCGAAGCCGCCGTCGTCCCCGACGCCGGCTACTCCGTCCACGCCGTCCCGGCCGCTCCGGCCGGCGCCTTCCCCGGCGGCCTCGACGTCCTCCCGAACGGCCACGTCGCGGTGTTCGACGGCCAGGCGATCGTCGAACTCGACCCGTCGACCGGCGCCGTCGTCCAGACCCTCTACACGCCGCCCGCCTCCGTGTTCGGCAGCTTCGTCCGCACCGACCCGACCGGCACGTTCCTGCTGTTCGGGGAGTCGAGCGCCGGCACGATCACCCGCGTGCCGCTCGACGGGTCGCCGACGTCGGTCGTGGCGACGATCGCGTTCAACAACGACTGCGCGTTCGACGCGGTCGGCGCGGCGTACGTCTCCGCTTCGCCGTCGTTCGTCACCACGCAGGTCTACCGCGTCGACCTCGGGAGCGGCGGGACCGACCTGATCCTCGACATGCCGGGGCCGTCCGGGCCGATCGCGTTCGACGCCACGAACGCCCTCTACTACGCCGACGCCGATCCCTCGTTCCCGCCGACCGCGGGCGCGCAGAGCGTCTTCCGGTTCTCCTCCGCGAAGCTCGTCGCCGCGACCGGCCCCGCGCACCTGACCGCCGCCGACGGCGCGCCGTTCGTGACCGGCCTGACGTCGGTGCCGGACCTCGCGTTCGACGGCCGGGGAGACCTCCTCCTCGCGGACGACGGCGAGCTGCGCGAGTACGACGCGGGCGGAAACCCGAAGCGGACCGTCGGCGCGGAGGCCCCGTTCCACGCGATCACGGCGCTCGCGTTCGCGGCCGGCGCGGGGGACGCGACCTACGACGCGTTCCAGCCCGCGGACGGCGGCACCTTGTTCGCCCTCTCCAGCGACTTCTTCTCGTTCAACGACCTGAACGTCGTCGAGCCGGCCCCGGCGACGCTCGCGATCACCCCGGCGAACCCGATCCCCGCCGGCCCGCTGTCGCTCGACGTCGCCGACGCCCCCGCGAACGGGATGGCGCTCCTCCTCGTCGCGACGCAGCCCCTCCCGTCGAACGTGACGGTCCACGCCGGCCTCGTGCCGCTCTCGGTCGGCGTCGACCTCGGCACCCTCCTCGGCGCGGTCTTCCTCCCCCTCGACGCCCAGGGCGCCCTCACCCTCCCCGCCTCGAACCCCGGCGGCCCCGCGACGTTCGCGACGCAGGCGATCGTGCTGGACGGCACGACCCCGGTCGGGACGACGAACACCGCCGTCGCGATCTTCCGGTAGGCGAGCGGGGAAGCCCGGGGGCGAGAGCCCCCGGCCCCCAGCCTCCAGTCCCCAGTCCCCGGCCCTCCTCCCATGCGCGCCTGCTCCCACGTCACCCTCACCTCCCCCGACGTCCCGCGTCAGCTCGCGTTCCTCCAGGCCGCGTTCGGTCTCTCGCCGAAGTTCGCGAACGAGGAGTTCGGCGAGGTCGTGCTCGCGAGCGGGTTCCGGATCGCCGTGTTCCGGGTGGTCGGGAAGACGCGGGACTTCTTCCGGGAGGACGGGGAGCGGGGGACGGTCGCCCTCGGCGTGACCGTCGACGACGTCGACGCCGCGTTCGCGCGGATCGAGCCGCTCGTCGCGTCCCACGGCGCGCGCGTCAGCGGCCCGCCGAAGGACCATCCGTGGGGAGAGCGGAGCTTCCTGCTCGTCGACCCCGACGGGAACCGGTGGGAGGTGACCCGGACCCCGGGCGGGTCCTCGGACGGCATGCTCGTCGATCACTGAGGGACGAGCGCCGCCGTTTCGATCCTCTCTCGGACCGGACGCACCCCGAACAGCCCGTTGAAGAAGTGCTTTCGGTGCGAGGCGAGTCCATCGCGGCCGAGATCAAGGCGCGAGACCGCAGTCCTACTTGCCGTCTTCCGAGGATCTCGCCACGCAGAGCTCGGCCGCGAGGGGACGCCGCAGCCCGGAATGACTTCTTCAACGGGCTGCTAACATCGTGTCCCGAGAACCTCCTCGGGAGACCGTCATGTCCTCGTTCTTCCTCGCGCTGCTCCTGCTCGCCTCCGTCGAGGCGGACGCGACGGCGGCGCCCGCCGACGACCCGGTCCTGCTCCGGGCGCTCGAGCGAGAGCTCGTGCGCTCGTTCGAGGGACTCGCGAACGTCGAGTCGGACCCGCTCTACTTCCTCGCGTACCGCGCCACCGAGTCGAGGTCGCTCACCGTGGCCGGCGCGTACGGAGCGCTCCACCGCAGCGACCGGTCGCACGACCGCCGCCTCGACGTCGCGGCGCGGATCGGGTCGCCGGAGCTCGACTCGACCCACCAGATCCGGGGGGAGTTCGAGTTCGGCCCGAGCCCGGCGACCGCGACGCTGCCGCTCGAGGACGACGAGGAGGCGATCGCCGCCGCCGCGTGGTCGGCCACGGATCGGGCGTTCAAGGAGGCCCTCCAGCGGTTCCTCAAGGTGAAGACGAACGAGGCGGTGAAGGTCGAGGCGGAGGACGCCTCGCCCGACTTCTCGATCGAGCCGCCGTCCGACTACCGCGAGCCGATGGTCGACCTCGTCGCCGACGAGGAGCGGTGGCAGGAACGCGTCCGGCGGCTCTCGGCGGTCTTCCGGGAGTACCCGTTCCTCCACGAGAGCTCGATCTCGCTGCAGGCCGAGGCCGAGAACCGCGTCTACGCCAGCAGCGAGGGGACGCGGCTGATCTTCGGCCGGACGCACTTCCGCCTCTCGATCGAGGCGTCGACGAAGGCGGACGACGGGATGGACCTCCAGCTCTTCGACTCCTTCGAGGGCCCCTCGGAGGAGACGATGCCGGACGACGCGCGCATCGAGGCGGCGGTCCACGATCTGGCCGCGCGACTCGGCCGGCTGAAGGACGCCCCGGTCGTCGAGCCGTACGCCGGTCCCGCGATCATCATGAACCGCGCGTGCGGCGTCTTCTTCCACGAGATCTTCGGACACCGGATCGAGGGGCACCGGCAGAAGAACGTCGACGAGGGGCAGACGTTCACCAAGAAGGTCGGCACCGAGATCATGCCGCCGTTCCTCTCGATCACGGACGACCCGACGCGCCGCCGGTTCGGGGCGACCTACCTGAACGGTCACTACAAGTACGACGATGAAGGGGTCCCCGCCCAGGCGGTCCCGCTCGTCCGGGACGGCGTGCTCGAGAACTTCCTGATGGCCCGCTCCCCGATCGAGGGGTTCCCGGACTCGAACGGGCACGGCCGGTGCAGCGCCGGGAACGCGCCGGTCTCGCGGCAGGGGAACCTCTTCGTCGACGCGAGCGACCGGGTGTCGTTCGAGCGGCTGAGGGAGATGCTCGTCGAGGAGGTGCGCGCTCAGGGGAAGCCGTACGGGATGATCTTCCACGACATCTCGGGCGGGTTCACGACGACCCAGCGGCGCGGTCCGCAGGCGTTCAAGGTGATCCCGCTCTACGTCGTCCGCGTCTACGCCGACGGTCGCGACGACGAGGTCGTCCGCGGCGTCGACCTCGTCGGGACGCCGCTCGCGAGCATCACGAAGATGATCGCGGCGGCCGACGACGACGCCGTGTTCAACGGGAGCTGCGGCGCGGAGTCGGGGTGGGTGCCGGTCTCCGCCGTCGCCCCGAGCGTGCTGGTGAAGGAGATCGAGATCGAGAAGAAGGCGAAGTCCCAGGAGCGCCCGCCGCTCCTGCCGACCCCGCTCCACGACGAGACCGACGGCGCCCCGTCGGACGACGGCGCCGACGGCCAGGAGGACGCGCAGTGAACCGCCCCGCACCGATCCCCGCGTTCGTCGCGGCCGCCCTCCTCCTCTCGCTCGCGCCGCAGGCGGCGGCGACGGAGGAGGACGAGTCCCCGACCCTGACCGCGATGCGCGACGAGCTCGACCGGACGGTCGAGCGCCTCCGCATGGACGACGTCCCGCCGCCGTACCTCGTGACGTACACGCTGAACGAACGCGAGTCGTACTCCTGCTCGGCCCAGTTCGGGGCGCTGGTCGACTCGGAGGGGAGCGACTCCCGTTCGGTGACCGTCGACGTCCGGGTCGGCTCGCCCGAACTCGACAACACGAACTTCGTCAACCGCTTCTACCTGACCGGCCGGAGGCGCTCGACGACGCTGACCGAGGACGACGACTACTGGACCACGCGGCAGCGCCTCTGGCTGACCTCGGACGCCCAGTACAAGTCGGCGGTCGAGGACCTGTCGGCGAAGGAGGCGTGGCTGAAGACGAACCGCGTCCCCGATCGCCCCGCCGACCTGACCCTCGTCGATCCGATCCGACATCGCGAACCGATCCGCCCGCTGGAGGTCGACCGGGAGGCGAGCCGAGCGCTCGTCCGCCGGCTCTCGGCCGCGTTCCGCGACGCCGAGCGGCTGCAGGGGTCGCGCGCGTCGTTCACCACCGGCGTCTCGGGATCGACGGCGATCTCCAGCGAGGGGCGGGACACGCGAACGACCGGCCGGTACGCCCGCGTCACGGCGCAGGCGTGGACGCAGGCCGAGGACGGGATGCCGGTCGGCGACCTCGCCGTCTGGTACGCGCGCACCCCGTCCGGCCTCCCCGACGCCGACGAGATGGAGGCGGGCGTCCGGCGCATGAAGGACCGGCTGAGCGCGCGGGTCACCGCCCCGCGGGCCGAGGAGTACATCGGCCCCGTGTTGTTCGAGGGGGAGGCGGCGTGCTTCCTGATGCTCGAGCTCCTGATCGACCGGCTCTCGTCGCCGCACGAACCGCTCGGTCTGCCGTCGGCGGGGACGCCGTTCAAGAACCGGC
>JBICIB010000761.1:0-8068 GCA_043101415.1 Planctomycetota bacterium JB042
CGGCGGGCGCGTCGGCGAGCTCGTGCTGCACCTCTCCTCGATCTTCGACCGCGCGCAGAACCTCCCTCCCGGCATGATCGATCCGACCCTCCTTCGGAACGGGCGGAAGATCCGCCAGAAGCTGGGGCGCCAGGTCCGCACGTACGCGGCTCAGGGCGAAGCCGCCGCGGCGGCGGAGGATCGCGCGCTGGCTTCGGGGACCTCGTCGCTCTCCGTGCTGGTCTCTTCGCTGTCGCCCGGCTCGTCCGGATCCCCGAGGTCGCGCTCGTCGTCCGGACTCTCGAGCTCGCGCAGCAGCCGCCACACCTCGAGCACCCAGGGCTGACCGCCGGCCTGCATGAAGCGATGGAGCTGCATCTGCAGCTCGTCCGGCAGCGTCGACACGACGCGGTCCATCTTCGTCGGGTCGAGGAACGCGGCCTTGTGGATCTGCGGAACGGCCTCCCAGCGCTCGAGAAGTCGCTCCACGGTCTTCTCGGGAGGCACGCCGCGGCCGGCCAGCGTCAGCGCGCCCGACACGAAGCGGGCGAACGGAGTCTGGGGGCGTGATCGGGCACCCGCCGCCGTCGGGTGAGCCGGCGCCGGCGCCGGCGGCGCCACGGGCGCGGCGGGTGCCGGCGCCGACCCTCCGCCGGGGCGCAGCATGTCGACGACCTTCGACGCCAGGCCGAGGACCGAATCGTCCTCCTCCGGCGGCACGCCGGCCTGCGCGGCGAGCATCTGCAGGGCGTGGTCGAGCAGCACGTCGGTCCGCTTGTTCTCGGACTTCACCTGCTCGAGCTGGGCCTGTGTCGTCGCCGTCATCACGGTCTGCATCAGCGGGGCGATCTCGGCGATCACCTGCGTCGGCGACTGCGGGCGGAGCATCCTCTCGGCCAGCTTCGCGATGAGCGGCGACGCGAGCACGACCGGCAGCCACGGCGGCGTTCCGCCGTCGGCACGCCGCTCTTCGAGTCGCCGCAGCCGAGCCTCCACCGCGTCGAGCACGGCCAGGAACCGATCCTCCGAGCCCGCGCCGTTCCGCGCGCGCTGCAGCGCCGACTCCGCCTTCACCATCTCGGCCTCTTCTTCGAGCAACTTCCGGCGCGCGATCGTGCGGAGCCGGGCGACCTCGACGTCCCGCACCTCGGCCGGCTGCTCGTCCGGCTTCACGGTCACGAAACGCTCCCAGTCGCCGGTCTTCTTCCCGGCGGCGTTGGAGAGGTGCACGACGTACTCGCCGGGGGACTCGACGCGCCGCCGTACGGCTTCGGCCAGCGATCCGCCCGCGGCCGTGAGCTCCTCGAGTCCGAGGTATCCCTTCACGGGCTGGAGGTTGGCGCCGGGGGTGCCGGGCTTCCGGAGCGCCCGGATGCAGAGGCGGTACGGGGATCCCTGGCCGGCCTCGAGCGCGCGCCGCACGCGGTACTCGACCTCGTCGATCGGGCTGATCGGCGCGTCCGGATCGAATGCGTCGTCCAGCTCCGGGTCTCCGAGTCCGTCGTCGAACTCCTCCTCCTCGAGCTCGTCGTCGCCGCCGAGCTCGTCGTCTCCGAAGTCGTCCTCCCGAACGGCCGTGGCCGTGCCCTTGGCGTTGCCGTTGACCTGCTTCTTGCCGTCGTTCTTGGGTCGCGCCCTTGCTGCCGCCATGCGATCGAGCCTCCGTCTGGTCCAAGGGCGCGACGCTACGGCGGATCGCCGAGAGCACCAAATCCTTGACCCGCCGTCCGGTGCGGCGCTACGGTTCGGCGCGGCTGGAGGGACGACATGGCAGACGAGCACGAGGTCGACTGGCTCCGAAGGGCTGCGGAGCTCCGCGCGGAACGGGGGAAGCCGAACGCCGCGGCGCCGCGGGAGCGGGCGCCTCGACCCGTGCGGAAGCGCCGTGAGAGCCCCGCTCGCTCCGAGCCGATCCCCGAACTGAGTCGAGGCGGGATGCGCCTGTGGAAGGCCCTCTCCTCGTGCCGCCGCGTCGACGTGGAGTTCACGGCGTCCCATGCGAGCATGGGCGTTCTCGCCGACGTGTCGGAGCCGCGATGGAGCAAGCGGCTCATCAACGAACTGATCGCCGCGGGGATCCTCGAGCGCACGCACGCGGGGACCGGACGCAGCGCGTCTCGCTACGTCCTGCTCCGCCAACTCGGGGGGGTGCAGTGCAACCCCCCTAGTGCGCCACTAGGGGGGTTGCACTGCACCCCCCCTAGTTGGCTTCCCCCTCCCTCCAACTGGTCCACCAAGCCGAGGTTGCGACGCGGCACGCCCGATGCTCCGCGCACGCGCGTCTCTCAGAGAGACGGAGACGTCTCCCTTGCAGACTACGAAGAGCACGACGCGTGCCGCGGGAGGTCGCGGCCGGCTCGCGCTCCGTCGGGGACGGCAGAGGCTGGGAAGGGGGAGGCGGCGGAGCTCGCTCGGGACGTCCGCCGGGTGGCGAAGTTCCTGCGCGAGCTCGGGATCTACCCGAAGGACGCCCGGGAGCTGGCGAGGCGGCACACGATCGAGGGCGTCAAGCGGCTGCTGGCGGAGGTCGAGGGCCGAGGCGGCGTGAAGAACACGAAGGCGTACCTGCGGACCGTGCTGGCGGACCGCGCGCCGACCCGACGGGCCGCGGGGAGCGAGCGGGAACGGCGACCGGGTCTTCGGCTCGTGAAGGGCGGAAGCGGGCGCCAGGGATTCTGACCCGAGTGCCGTGGGTCGGATCCTCACGGCTGCATCAAACGAAATGGGGAGTCACCGATGGTGAAACGGGATGCGCATGTCCGCGTGTACAAGCTCGAGGAATGCGGCCTCTACCAACGAGCTTCATCTAAGCGGAATCGCGAGCTTCTCCGCGGCGGCATCGGCGTGTTCCTGGCCGAGCTGGATCGTTGGCGAAAGGAAAGGGGAAGCCTGCGCAACACCTGCACCTTTCAGACGGTCGCGACGAAGACTCAGGACGCCAGGAGTCCCGTCTACTGCTACGAACTCGAAGGTGTTGATGAGGAAAGCGCTGTCCTTACCACCTGGAACGGATTCGACTCCTTCGACGACGGGAACTTCCGGTCCGTGAACGGTGACTCGGAGCCCGGAGAAACTCCGGAGGTGTTCGTGGAGGATGCGCCCGAGGGAGGTATTCGTGGCTACCCTTCCCACTTCTGGCTCTTCCCGGCTCACGAGAAGTTCGCGACGGTGCGTGTCGAGTCTCGCCTTGAGAACGGGGTTCCCGAGCTGCGCCACTACGGGAGAGCCTTCCTTCGAGATCATCTGCCACGAGAGGGGCTCGATCCGAAGAAGTCCAAGTCGGCGATCGCGGTTTTCGATGCGAAGCTGAAACTGGACAAGGCCACGCTTGCGGAGATCCGGAAGCACCGAGTGAACATCACGGCGGTGCGGGGTAGGAACATCCTGAGGCCGGTGAAAAAGCCGCGCCGGGCGGCCAGGTGGTACGATGGGCTCCTCGGACTCGTTGGTGTGAAGATGGACACGCGCGACGATGTGGAGCACGAGCTGCGGGATCAGCGCATCGACACCACCATTCATCTCGAAGAGAAGCTCTCGGCCGAACAGCTTCGCGACGTGTTCAAGGGACGGCCCCAACTTGGCTACGACGACTGCGACGTTGGATTCGTGATCAAAGGCGACAAGACCATCTGGCTGGGTAGCGCTCAGGCGACCACGACGCTGAACCTCGACGTCGAACTGAACGAGGGGATTCCCTCGGCAAAGTCGCTTCTGGCATCGCTGCGTTCGGTGGGTGGTGATGAAGTAGAGAAACTACTGAGGAAGGCGTGACCACCGCTCGACGAGTTTCGGCGACGCTTCTTGCCCTGAGCGGTCTCGCGGCCGCGACCTTCTGGGGGCCGTCGATTCCCGTTGCCATCCAGAGCGACTACGTGGACGTGGTTCGTACAGTCGGCTCCGTTGTGTTCGGCGTCGCGGGCATCTGGATCGCGATCGCGTATCCGTACGCGTTCCAGCTCGCAAGTGACGAGAACTCCGATCGACCCTTTGGCCCGCTCCCGCACGAGCGCCTCATCCGGGAACTCGGATGGTCGGTCCTCTTCAGCATGTCGGTCGTCGTCGCCACTCTTCTCTACGACTTCGTAGATCTGCTCGCGCGGTTGAGCGACTGGCTGGTTGGCCACGCGGAGTGGGTCCGAGCCGCATCGTTCCTCGTCGTGGTCGTGATGACAGCGACCCTCCTGTGGGCGATGAAGCTGACGGTGTACGCGGTGTTCTTCCTTCCAGATTGGATCGAGGCGGTGAGGCTTCGAACTGAGACCGCGCGTGCCGTCAAGTACCGTGAAAAGGAGCCGATCCACCACTAGAGCCGTGCGCGTTTCCCTCTACGCCCGCGTATCCACCGACTCCCAACGCGACGACCTCCCCCCGCAGGTTGAGCGGCTCCGCGCGATGGCCGCGGCGCGCTGGCCAGGCGCGCGCGTCCGCGAGTTCGTCGAGATCGGTTCCGGCGCCACGCTTCGCCGACCGAAGCTCCTCGAGCTCCTCGACCTGGTCGACCGGCGCCGGGTCGACGTCGTCCTGATCCAGCACCTCGACCGCATCACCCGGTCCCTTCTCGACGGGATCCGGCTCGTCGAGCGGATCGAGCACGCGGGGGCCGGCCTGGTCGCGCTCGAGCAGTCGATCGACACGACCACGCCCGCGGGCCGCGCCGGCGTGCAGCTCCTCCTGGTCTTCGCCGAGTGGCAGCGCGCCGACCTCCGCGATCGCGCCCGGAAGGGGATCGCCGCGGCCAAGGCGCGGGGCGTCCACTGCGGCCGGAGACCGTCCCGCGCGCTCCGGTCCCTGGATTTGGAGGAGGTCGAGCGCCGCCGTAGCGTGGGCGAGACGTGGCAGGCGATCGCAGACGACGTCGGCGTGAGCCGCTACGCCTTGTACCGGAGGGTTCGTGACGCGCGGCGTGCTGCTGGGAGAGGTCCCGCTGTCGAAGGGCGAGCGGGGGACGCTCGAGACGGTCCAGGCGATCCGCCGGCTGATCCATGACGGCCGGGGCTCGCCCCTCGTCCGCACCACGGCGGAGGACGTCCTCGAGCAGTCGGGCGTCCCCGAGCGCGACCAGGTCGGCGAGGTCGCGGCGCTCCTCGACTTCGTCCGCGGTCACCTCCGGTTCACGAACGATCCGTGGGCCGTCGAGCAGCTGACGACGGCCGAGGGCCTCCTCCTCGACCACCCCTTCGCCGACTGCGACGAGTACGTGATCCTCCTCGGCTCGCTCCTCGAGTCGATCGGCCGGCGCGTCCGGCTGAAGGTCGTCCGCCGAGGCACCGCGGGGCCGTGGCAGCACATCTTCCTGCAGGTCCGAATCCGGGATCGGTGGGTCTCCGTGGACGCGACGAAGCAAGGCGCGCCGCTCGGCTGGGAGGTCCCGCACGGCTCCGCGTTCACGGTCGACGTGGACGGGCCGATGCCGGCGAACGGAGAGGGGATCGGCTGGGTCGCGGCGCTCGCCTCGGCCATCGGCGCGCTCGGCGGCGCGGCGCTCGGCGCCAAGAACGACAAGGACGCCCGCGAGGAAGAGGAGAAGCGCGAGAAGAAGAAGGCGAAGGAGGACGCGAAGTTCAAGCAGAAGATCCTCGATCTGCTGGCGTCGCAGTCCAACCCGAGCCCCGCGCTCCAGGCCGTCGCGAGTTCCATCGTCCCGAAGTCCGGCAGCCCCGGCACCACGCTGCCGACGCTGAAGACGACCGCCGCGCCGGCGACGCCGCCCGCGGTCATCGTGCAGGCCGCTCCGGCTCCCGCGCCCGCCCAGGTGAGCTCCGGGCTGACGATCAACCTCCCGCGCAACTGGTGGGCGTACGCCGCCGGCGGCGTGGCGATGGCCCTCCTGTTCAGGACGATGACGCGATGACGTACGGCATGGATCGAGCGGCGCTGATGGACCTCGAGGGGCTCCGTGGGCTCGGGGACGAGGAGACCGAGTCCTCGGCCTGGGAGTCGGCCGGGAAGTTCCTCGGCACGCTCGTGAAGACCGCCGGCGACGCGGTCAAGGTCTACAGCGACGCGCGGAACGCGGCCAACCGCGACGGGTCGGACGTCGCGATCATGTCGCTGCAGAAGACGGTCGACCAGACGACGGCCGCGCTCGAGCGGAGCGCCGATGCGGTCACGGCGGCGGCGAAGGCGGCGGCTGCCGCGGCGAGCTCGCCGGCGCCGGCCCCGGCGCCGATCGCGACCTCGAGCTCGGCGGGCCGGTGGGCGCTGCTCGCGGTCGGGGCCGCTGCCGCGGCGGGCGGATGGTGGTGGTGGAAGCGCAGGAAGCGGCGGCGACGATGAAGGGCTGGCTGAAGAGCGTCCTTCTCCCGACGGTCGACGCGGCGCTGAAGGCGTCCGTGCCGATCTCGACGCTGTGGCTGCTGTACCAGGCGTCGCCGAAGCACACGAAGGCGAGCGACGCCGAGCGAGCGGAGGCGGCGCGCATCAGAGAGGAAAGCACGGCTGCAATCACGTCCACGGCGTTGGTCGTGGTCGGGCTCGCCGGGACCGCGGCGTACTTCCTCGACCGGAGGACCAGGTGATGCCGGTGTTCCTGTGGACGCTCCTACGGGCTGGGGTCGGGAAGGCGCTCGCCGTCTCCGGCGTCATCGGCGCGGCGTCGGCGATCGCCGACACGGCCAAGAAGGTCGAGCAGGAGAAGACGCGGAGGGCGCTCGGGCTGGCGACGGTGCCGGCGGAGTGGCCGCCGCCCGAGTGGAACGAGCCCGCGGCAGAGGTCGCGGCGGAGACGGTCGCGAGCACGGCGCCGGTCCCCGAAACCAAGACGGCCGGGCCGGCGCTCTCGACGACGCTCGGCACGACGCTCGGCGTCCTCGCCGCGGCGGCGCTCTTGGCCGGCGTGGTCAGCGCGATCAACAGGAGATCCTGAGATGGCTTCTCGGAAGCGGAAGAACCGCAAGCGACAGCAGCGGACCGGCGCCTCGACGCGGGCGGCGGCGCTCCTCGAGCGCCTCGATCAGACCGAGGACCCGAACGCGCGACGGCGCGCGGTGCAGCGGCTGAAGAAGCTGCGTCGGAACAAGCGCGGCGCGCTGCAGGGCGATCTGCGGACGCGCATCCGGGACGTGATGCGCGAGCGACGCCAGGCCGAGGCGGAAGCCGGCGACGACGCGCGCGCGCGCCAGATGCGCCGCAAGGCGCGGCGGAAGGCGAAGCGCCAGGGCGTGACCGTCCAGCAGGGGAAGACCGAGACGACGCGCGAGAAGAAGACCGCGCGGATTCGGAGCCAGGCGCGCCGGCTTCTCCGGCGGTTCGACCGGGCGCCGAAGAAGAAGCGGAAGGCGATCGCGCGGAAGCTGCAGCAGCTCGTGGCGCAGTACGGGGCGGTCCTCGACGACGGCCTCGTGCAGCGGATCCGCGGCGCGATCGAGAGCACGATGCAGTCGCCCGTCGACTCGACGACGCCGGACGCCGGCACCGAGACGTTCGACGAGGGCGAGCTGTACGACGACGGCACGACCTTCCCGGACGGATACGACTTCGGCATCGATTGGCCGGGCAGCCCCGACGACTTCGACCCGAGCATCCTCGGGCCGATGCTGCCCGACCTCCTCGAGCGCGCGGAGGACCTGGAGGATCTCCTGAAGCTCGGCAAGAAGGCCGGGAAGAAGAAGTTCAAGCAGGTCTGGAAGAAGGTGAAGATCCAGTTCGGCGACAACCTCACCGCGAAGGGCAAGAGTTCGATCGCGACCGAGGGATCGCAGGCCGCGTCGATGGGGAACAAGGGGCGGTTCATCGGCCCGGACTCGCTCGCGTCGTTCGGACGCTCGCGATTCGTCGGGCCGGACTCGCTCGCGTCGTTCGGGCGCGGCCGGACGGTCGGCCCGGGCTCGCTCGCGGAGTTCGGCAAGGGCGGGCTGAAGTTCAAGCCGCGGGGCGCGGAGGGCGAGTTCGACGACCTCCTGCCGTTCCTCGACGCCGGCGGCGGTTACGACGACCTGATGCTCGACGACGGGCTGTACGACGACCTCCTCGCGACCGAGGGTCTGCCGGACGACTGGGACCTCTACGACCCGTACCTCGACGACTTCGGCTACGCGGAGCCGTACCTGCCGTCGACGTTCACGGAGCTCGTGGACGTGAACGAGCTGTT
>JBICIB010000762.1:0-4183 GCA_043101415.1 Planctomycetota bacterium JB042
CAGGAACCCGAGGTCCCCCTGGACGACCTGCGGCTGGACGCGGGAGATCGGGTAGTTGGAGGCCGCGAGGCTCCCCGAGAGGTTCTCGAACCGGACCCGGCCGTCGCCGCCGTCGCCGCCGTCGACGAAACCGAGCCCTCCGCTCCCTCCGGACGCCGACGCGAGGCCGTCGACCCGCACCGCGAACGGCGAGGTCTCGGCCGACGCGAGGCGGATCGTGCCGCCGCCGCCGCCGCCGCCGCCCGACGCGCTCGTCCCGACGCCGCCGGTCGTGCGGCCGCCGTCGCCGCCCCGGGCGAGGATCTGACCGCCGGTCTGGATCGCCACCGACTTCGCGCTCTCGATCGAGACCGCGCCGCCGCCCGCGCCGCCGCCGGCGCCCGGCGTCCAGGTCGGGAGGGTGAGGTTCGGCGGTCCGGAGAGCTTGGTCGTCCCCGCGAGGTGGACGCCGCTGCCGCCGCCGCCGCCGCCGCCGTGATCGAACGACGGCTCGACGCGGCAGGTCGCCCCGAGCGTCGTGTCGTCGAGGTCGAGGACGTCGTTCATGTCGACGTCCGCGTCGGTCGACTGCGGGAGCGCGATCGGCGCGATGGTGATCACGGTGTCCGTGGTCTCCACGACTCCGACGATCTCGAAGTAGGCGCTCTCCGCCACGTTCGGGATCAGGACGTAGTCGACCGAGCCGCGGAAGTTCAGGCCCGAGAACGGGGTCCCGGAGACCGTGAGCGTGGTCGCGGTCTTCGAGAGGACCGTCCCGGTCGGCACGCCGACTCCGGCGGCGCCGCCGTCGGTCCCGGTGTTCTCGTCGAACAGACCGGCCGGCGGAGAGTCCTCGCCGGGCGACCCGGCCGTCCGCGCGCCGCCGCCGCCGCCGCCGCCCGAGCGGACCTGCGTGATGAACGACTGGGCCACGGTCAGGCCGAGACTCCCTTCGCCGTTCCCGGCCGGAACGATCTCTCCCCCGTCGTGCCCCGCGAGGTCACCGAACACGAACGGGTCGCCGGGCTTGGCGATCGGCGGTGGCGGGAGCTCGTACAGGTCGAGGCTCGGCTGGTCGAGCGGTCCGACGTAGTCCGGGTCGTTCGTGTCGCTGACCACGTTCACGAGCACCGCGTTGGTGACCGTGTCGATCCGGAACGACGGGTGGTCGTGGATCACCGCGTTCCCCGGCGTGGCCGTCGAGATGGACGAGCCGGTGCCGGTGTTCGGCTGGAGCCAGAGCCCGGCGTGGCCGGTGAACGACTCGGAGCCCGCCTCGGCCCGGAAGAGGAACGGCTGGATGACGTTCGACCGGCCCGACAGCCCCTGCGTCGGCTTCGACGCGGCGGCGTAGCCGGCGACCGTCCCGAAGAGCGGGGAGTTGACGTCGACCCCGTCGGTGACCGATCCGCCGAGGCCGCCGGGCGCCCCGCCGAGACCGCCCGCCCCGGCCGCGCCGGGCATGATGCGGTTCTCGGTGAACGTCTCCGCGGACTGGCCGGAGACGTCGAGCGTGCCGGCGATGTTGACCGGACCGGTGCTTCGCACGAGCAACGGGAACGCGCCGACCGCGGTCACCGTGACGTCCGCCGGGATGCTGACCGAGGTGAAGTTCCAGATCTTCTGGACGTCGACGCCGAGGTCCGGGTCGAAGACGCCCGTCGCGATCGAGGTGTCCGAGGTCGGCGCGAACACGCCGTCCGCGCCCGTGCCGCCGCCGGGGCCGTTCCGGAGCAGCCCCGCGACCGATTCGGCCCAATCGGCGGACGTCGCGTCCTCGTCGCGGAACAGGACGCCGTTGAAGTTCTCGACGATCGGCGGGAGGTCGAACACCTCCGCGTCCCGCGTCCGGAACGCCGACAGGGCCGAGGCGCCGACGTCCTGGGTCTCCTTGAACTTGCTGTTCCCGACCAGGTCCTCGATGAACGGCAGGATCGTGATCGTGTACCGCCGGTCGGGCGGCACGCTCTCGAGGGTCGACACCCAGTCGACGGTCGTCTTGGTGTTGCTGTTCGAGACGTGGAAGTCGCCGGGGACGGTCACGCGCTCGTCGAGCGCCTCGTCCGTCACGAGCTCGATCAGGATGTTCGGGCTCTCCCCCGTCGCCGGGTTCAGCAGGGTCGACGGGAGCACCAGCTCGTCGAACTCGATCCGAACGGCCGGCGCCGGGTTCGGCGTCGCGTCGACGAACGACTCGACGATCGCGCCGGGGTCGGTCTCCTTCAGCTTCACCTTCCCCTCTTCGTCGTCGATCAGCGTCACCGTCGGCGTGGGGGCGCCGGGAGCCGGATCCGCGATGACCCCCGTCGTGCGGAACTGGATGAAGATGCTGCTCTTCAGCTTGTCGCCGCCCTTCCCCTTCACGCCCTTCTTCTTGCCGCGGATCTCGAGCTGGTAGAAGGCGTTCGGCGCGAACCCGAACGACACCGAGTTCCCGGAGAACAGGACGGCCGGCAGGATCATCAGCCGGTCCTTCTTCACCTTCAGCGAGACCGGCGCGATCTGCCCGCCGGGGAGCGTCGAGGAGAGGCCGCCCGGCAGATTCGACGACGAGATGCTGGTGATCACGACGGTCGACTCGTTGACCGTCTTCCCCTTCAGCTTCGAGTCGAACTCGATCATCAGGGGCTGATTCACCGCGATCGCCGGGTACTGGGAGATCGGCGTGCTCCCGGTGGTCGGGATCGATTCGGCGATCGGATCCCATCCGAACGTCGTGTCGACGACCTTCAGGGTGCCGGCGTCCGCCCGGACTGCGACGAGCAGTAGGAAGCCGAGAGTTGCCAACGAGTTACGCAGGAGCATCAGGGATCACCCTCCGTCGGCGAACTGGTGGGGAGCTCGCCGCCTAGGCTGGAAGCAGGCCTCCGACCGCGTGGGCTCGGGCTCGGTGGAAGCCCATTCATCCTAATCCCTGTTCCCGGCAGGCGCCAACCGGCGGGGAGCAAGAATCATGCGGTCGCTCCGGGTCTAGAGCGCCCGACGGGCCGGGCAACCGGGAGAACGGGCACGATCCCGCCCGTCGACGCCCCGGTCCGTTTCGGAACGGAATCCCGCGTGCTAGTGTCCCGGACGGACCTCGCCCTGGAGGCCGGCCGCCCTCACGAAAGGTTCGAGAGCGAGCGACGGACGCCGACCGAGCGTGCGATTTCACTCACTCCCGTTCGATGGAGCACGGACATGAGCTCACGCTGGAACGTCGCCTTCCTCCTCCTCCACCTCCTGACCCTCGCCGCCGTCGGGGCGATCTGGCTCGACCGGCGATCCGTCGAGGACGAGGACGAGGAGCCGACGACGATGGAGGAACTCGTCGAGGAGGTGAGCACCGCGCGCTACCAGCTCCGGTCCCAGGCCGACCGGCTGTCGCGCCTGCTCGACCGACTCGCCCGCGGCGACATCGAGGTCCGCGCGATCGGCGGCGGCGACGACCCGGCGGCGGACGCGACGACCGTGTCGGCGGACGACACGCCGTCCCGCATCCTCGAACGGTACGCCGAGATCGCCGACCTCCACGAGCGCTTCAAGTGGGACCCGCTCCAGCGCGAGCCGGTCGAGAAGGAGCGGGCGCGGCTCGAGGACCTCCTGCGCCGGGCGGGGAACGACTCGATCGACGCCCTGGGGGCGTTCCTGCCGACCCTCCCGAGCCTCCTCGAGGACGCCAAGCCGGGCTGGGTGCAGACGCGACTGCTGACCCACGTGGTCGCTCAGGTCGACTCGGTCGAGGCGGCCGACTTCGCGATGGCGGTCCTCGAGGACCCCCAGTACAACTCCGGCGTCCGCCTGGTCGCGGCGACGGCCGCCCGCGGCCGATACGAGGACCGCGTGATCGAGAGGCTGATCGGGCTGCTGGAGAGGCCCGATCCGAGCTTCGCGCGCCCGGAGCAGATCGCCCAGTTCTTCAAGGGGAACAAGGACGACCGCGCGATCCCCGCGCTCTGCGCCCTGGCGAAGAACGTGGACGGCGACCGGACGGCGCGGCGCTTCGCGCTCGAGTCGCTCGGCGTCTACGACGACCCGCGGGTGATCGACGCCCTGAAGGAGGTCACGACGTTCGACGTCCACGGCGACCTGCGGGGCGTCGCGTTCGTCAGCCTGAACCGCCTGCTCGGCGAGGACGTCCTGCCGTTCATCGAGTACCTGAGGAAGCAGTGGGCCCCCGAGGACCCGTTCCATCAGCTCCTCAACAACACCGAGGCGGTCTACC
>JBICIB010000763.1:0-3196 GCA_043101415.1 Planctomycetota bacterium JB042
GAGGAGTTCGGTCCCGTTCAACTCGAACGGGGCGAGGTCGGACCACTGGACCGCGCGGAACAGCGACCAGTTCGTCCTCCAGTCGAGGTCCCCCTGGAAGCCGGCCCGGATCGTCAGCGCGAGCAGTCCGAACGCCGCCGCGTACGTCGTCATCCGGCTCCCGGTCCGCGCGTAGGCGGCCGCCGTGAACGCGGCGAAGAAGAGGAAGGTCGGGACCGCGAGCAGTCCCCACACGAGCGCGTACGGCGCCGGGTCGAAGGGGATCCTCCCCTGTGCCGCGGTGCAGACCGCGAGGGAGAGGAACATCACGGCGAGCACGAACAGGCCGATGAACGAGGCCGCGATCACCTTCCCGAGCAGGAACGCGGGGGTCCGGATCGGCGCCGCGTACACGATCGGGTCGAGCCCGACGGCCCGCTCCCGGTGGAGCGCCTCGACCGTGTAGAGCATGAGCAGGATGCACGAGAGTCCCGTGAGCCAGTTCAGCATGCGGACCGCGGTGTGCCCCGCCGACAGGAGCAGCGGGGTCTCGAACGGGCCGAGGGCGTGGACGGCGTTCGACAGCACCATCAGCACGATGATCGGCAGGAGCAGCCAGAGGACCGGCGACCGGAGGATCGCCCTCGCCTCGACGCGCGCGACCTCCCCCAGACCGACGAGGAAGGGGACCGCGCCGCGGCGCAGCCCGAGGTCGGCGAGCGTGGCGTCGAGCGCCGCGGTCTCGGTCTCGGGCGCGGCCTCGTCGCGCGCCGCCGCGCGCCCGGCGGTCGGCGTCCGAGCGCGGCCGCGCAGGCCGCGGGCGGTCGCCACGAGGCAGAGCCCCGTCAGCGCGAGGACGAAGAGCCGCTGGGAGACGATCAGCCCGTCGAGGGGGATCGTCGCGTGGTTGTAGAACTCGACGCCGCGGTCGACGGTCAGGAACTCCTGCGTGAGCCACCGGAACCCCGCCGGGTCGAGGAACATCAGGAGCCGGTCGAGGCCCGTCGGGAGCCACGAGGGGGACCAGCTCCAGAGCCACATGCACCCGAACATCAGCGCGAGCGGCAGGACGAAGACGAGCACGGGCCGGCGCCATCGCGTCCCGACCATCAGGGCGAACGCGCAGACGAACAGGATCGGCGGCGACGCGAAGAAGAGCGCGGGGCGGACGTAGTTCGCGAGGGCGAACGGCCCGAGGAACTCCGCGTCCTCGCCGGCGGGAAGGACGTGGTTGAAGAAGATCGACGCGCCGACGTGGGTGGAGAGGATCAGGCCGTACACGGCGGCGGAGGCGAGGAACTTCCCGACGACGTACTCCCCCGGGCGGAGCGCCGTCGCGCGGAGGAGCTCCGAGAGGCCGAGCTCGTCGTCGCGCTGGATCGCGAGCCCGGCGATCGCCGAGAGGAAGAACGTGAACAGCAGGAAGTCGACGACGCAGAGGACCTGCGCGACCGCGAACTCGGACGTGATGAACGCCTTCGTTCCGCCGACGGTGCTGTCGCCGGCGCCGATCCTCACGTTCCCGTCCGCCAGGCCGTGGGCGAGGAAGAGCGTCAGGGCGACGAGGACCCAGACGACCGGGCGGCGAAGGCTCCGCAGGAGCTCGAGGCGCGCGACCTCCAGCGTGCGCCGGGCGTTCACGCCTCCGCCTCCGCGAGCGCGCCGCCGTCCCGCATCAGGACGAAGTAGGCGTCCTCGAGCGTCGGCTCGACGGGAGAGAACCCGTCCGGCGCGCCCGCGGGCGCGAAGACGCGGACCCGGTTCCTCCCCTCGACCAGGATCGCCTGCGTGACGGTGTGGCGCGCGCCGACGTCCTCGAGATCGGCCGGCGCGACCGAGGCCTCGTACAGGGCGCCCCTCAGGCGCTCCCGGGCGACGCGCGGGGTGGTGTCGGCCACGATCTCCCCCCTCCGGATGAGGGCGAACCGCGGGCAGAGGACGGCGACGTCCTCGACGATGTGCGTGGAGAGGAGGACGATCCGGTCCTGCGCCAGCTCGGCGAGCAGGCGGTGGAAGCGGAGCCGCTCCTCGGGGTCGAGCCCCGCCGTCGGCTCGTCGACCACGATCAGGCGGGGGTCGCCGGCGACGGCCTGCGCGATCCCGAGGCGCTGGCGCATCCCGCCGGAGTACCCCCCGACCTTGCGCCGGGCCGCCTCCTCCAGCCCGACCCTCCCGAGCAGCTCGCGGGCGGCCCTCCGGAGCCCCATCGCGGCCCGCACGCCCTTCAGGCGGAGGAGGTGGAGGAGCATCTGCTCTCCGGTCAGGTGGGGATGGAAGCCGAACGACTGCGGCAGGTATCCGATCTCCGCGCGGCCGGCGTCGGGGTCGGCGGTCAGGTCGGTCCCGTCGAGCGTCGCGCGCCCGGAGGTCGGTTCGAGCAGGCCGGCGACGATCTTCATGAGCGTCGATTTCCCGGCGCCGTTCGGCCCCAGGAGCCCGAACATCCCGACGGGGACGTCGAGCGAGACCCCCTGCAGCGCGGCCACCGGGCCGGGGTACACCTTCACGAGGTCGCGGATCTCGAGCATCGGTTCGTCTCCTCCTCGGGCGCGGGTACGCTCCCCGCGACCCTCGTGTTCCTCGCATTCCGCGCGCCGTTCCGGAACAGCTCCGGGCCGCGCCGCGGGCGACCGGATCCGGGAGGACGTGAGCCGATCCTGCGCGCCCGTGCCGCCGGGAGCGCCCCGAGGCGGACCGCGATCCCGAGGTTGTCCTCGACCGGGTCCGGGGGATACGGTCTCTCCATGCCCCGCCCCCTCCTCGCGACGTTGCTCGCCGTCCTCGTCGGCTGCACGGACGAACCCGCGGCGCCGGCCGCCGCCGACGCGGAGGACGGCCACGCGCGGATGCTCGCCGCGCTCGCGGAGGCGCACCGGCGGTTCGGACCGGAGAACCGGTTCCTCGGCGACGCGAGGCTCCGGTTCCTCGAGCGTCGGCTCGGCGCGCTCGGCGACGACGCGGCGCCGACCGAGCGGTGCCGGCTCCTCGTCGAGGTCGGACGCCACCAGCTGCGCCTCGGGCGGACGGCGGCCGCGCTCGAGCGGTTCGCGGCGGCGGAGGCGCTCCTCGACGACCTCGCGCCGGCGGATCGGGCCGCCGCCGCGCCGCACGTCTGGATGAACCGGGCGGTCGCGTTCCTCCGGCAGGGGGAGGACGCGAACTGCGTGAAGTGCGCCGACGGGGCGGGCTGCATGGTAGATAGGAAGAGCGTCGGGGA
>JBICIB010000764.1:0-5818 GCA_043101415.1 Planctomycetota bacterium JB042
CCGCGCCGGCGCCGCCGACGGCTTCGCCGAGGCCGTCGGTGGCGCACGCCCCCTCCTCCGATTCGTGAAGGACCACGCGTTCGCGGAGATGTTCGAGGAGGCGAGGGAGCGGTACCGCGGACCGAGCGCGGACCGAGCGCGGACCTCGACGAGGCGGAGGAAGCGCTGACGTATTGAGGCGCCGCGCGGCTCGTAAGGCGTTCGGGAACGTCGCGCCGCGTCCTCTCCCTCGCCTCCCTACTCCTTCCCGATCTCCCAAGCGAATCCCGTCGCCCCGTCCGCCTCGACGAATTCGAGGGCGAGTCTCTCCCTCGTGATCGTTCCGACGACGAAGCCCCCGCCCGTCGAAGCGTAGACGGTGTCGTCGCCCCACTCGACCTCGTACGCCTTCTCCGTGCCGCCGGCCGCGCCGGAGACGACGTAGGCGACGCCGTTCTTCGGTTCGAGGAGCTCGAGGTGGTGGTTGTGGCCGGCGAGGTGGAGGTCGACGTCGTGCTCCTCGAGGAGCGGGACGACGGTGCGGCGCATGGTGCCGGACCCGTCGTGATGGCCGTGCGTGAACGGCGGATGGTGGCCGAACGTGACCTTCCAGCGGGCGGCCGATCGCGCGAGCTCCCGATCGAGCCATTCGAGCTGTTCGCGCCGCTCGTCGTCGCCGCCTCTCCGGAGCGACTCGGTGTCGAGCGCGAAGAACCCGACCGTCGTGCCGTCGTCGAGCCTCCTCTCGAACGCGTACCAGCGCGCGGGCATCCGCCACCGGCCGTCGAGCGCGCCCGAGGCGACCTGGGCGTCGACGCTCCCGCGGTGGTCGTGGTTCCCGAGCGTCGCGAAGACCGGCACCCGGAGCGACGGCGCGTCGTACACCTCCTCCAGCTTCGTCCGCCACTGCGGGTCGTCCACGGAGGTCACGCCGTCCGGGTAGAAGTTGTCGCCGACGGTCAGCAGGAAGGCGACCCCGTGCTCCGCCGCCCGCTCGGCCATGTGGCGCGCCACCTCGTGCTGCCCCGGCAGCCCGGTCCCCATGTCGCCGAGCACGATGAACCGCTCGGCCGCGACCTCCGCTCCCACCTCGGGGACGGACCAGGGCGGGGGCGAGCCCGGCGGCGGATCGGAGCACGCCGCGACGATCAGCAGGCTCAGGAGGGCGACGCGCGACGCGGCGCCGCGGTACCAGTCGGTCATCGGTCGACTCCTCGGACGGGGGGAGGGAGGGAGAGCACGAAGAGGTGGACCCCGCGCCGCCGCGCCCGCTCCTCGATCCGGAAGCCGGCGGCGGCGATCCACTCCTCGAGCGTCCGGTCGGACGCGAACCGGCGGGGCACCCACCGGCGACGGTGGTTCTCGAAGTCGGCGCAGACGAACCGGCCGTCCGGGCGGAGCACCCGGCGGATCTCTCGGAACACGCCGCCCCGCCAGCGGTCGGGGACGTGGTGCAGGGCGAGCGTGGAGAAGACGCGATCGAACGTACGGTCCGCGAACGGCATCGCCTCGCCCCGCGCGGCGATGCCGACGAGCGGCCGCGGCGCCTTCCGGCGGGCGATCTGGAGGGCCCGCCGATCGGGGTCGAGCGCGAGCGTCGTCGGCGGGGCCGGGCCCTCGAGGAGGACGCGGTCGAGCACCCCGGTCCCCGCGCCGACGTCGAGCACCCGGTGTCCCGGCGCGACCCGCCCCCACGCCGCGACCCACTCCTTGAATCCCCGCCCGTACCCGAGGACGGCGCAGCCGACGTCGTACCACGGCGTGAAGAGGTCGAAGCACGCCGCCGGTCGGATCCGGTAGGTCGGGGAGCCGGGCATCCTCCCGACCGTACACGAGCGCGGGGCGCCCGACGACCGCGGTCGGACGCCCCGGCGGGATTCGATCGGACGGACCGGGCGCCTACGGGCAGTAGTCGATCTGCAGCCCGCCCGACGCCTGGATGTTCCCGCCGAACCCCGGGTCGCGCACCGCGTACTGGTAGTAACGGGTCTGACCGGTCAGCGCCGCGTCGACCGGGACGAGGACGGACGCGTTCCCGACCGCGTCGGTCGACGTGTACGTGCGGAAGAACGCGGGGCCGGCCACGAGGATCGTCCCCCACGGCTGGACGTTGTTGCCGACGCTCGCCCCCTCGAACAGCACGCAGAAGCTGTTCGGGTTCCCGCCCGCCAGGCGGATCGCGATCGTCTGACCGTTCGCCGGGTTGCCGGTCGCGGAGATCGTCGCCGTCGCCCCCGTCGAGCCGACCTCTCCGGCGCCGTACGGGGTGAACCCGCACGGCGCGGGGATGAGGACGCGCGCGCGGAGCTGGTACGAGCCGGTCTTCCGGTACGAGTGCGTCGTGTCGACGCGGACGATCCAGGTCCCCGTCTGGTCGGCGACCTGGTTCGTCAGGCGCGCGTTCCGGCCCGTCCCTCCGTCGTCGTTCTGCGCGAACTGCGTCCCGTCGGGGCGGAACAGCGTGATCCTCGGATCGCAGTACGTCTCGGCGTCGCCGACCCCGCCCGGGTAGCGCGTCTCGACCTCGAAGACGTCGAGGAACTGTAGGTCGATCGCGTAGTGGTCGAGATCGCCGTCTCCGGGCGCCGGCGGGTTCGCGTTCGAGGAGTAGAGCGTCCGCGTCGGCCCCCACGAGGTCCCGAGCGCGAGCGGCGTCGCCGACCCGGAGGTGTCGTTCGGCTCGCCCGTGTCCTCGAGGAACCGCATCTGCCAGCCGTCGAACACCGACTCGACCGCCGCGTGCTGGCCGTGGTTCGTCGGCGAGAACGTGCCGTTCCACTGGTCCCGGATCGTGAGGTTCGACGCCTGGGCGACCGGCCCGACGAAGACCGCCCACTGCATCTCGTCCGCGTCGAGACCGCCGCCGAAGGTGAACGAGCCGTCGACGGCGTCGTCGTCCGTCGCGTTCCCGTCGTTCGTCGACGCGGTGTCCACGAGGTCCCAGAGGGCGCAGAAGACCGCCCCTTCGTCCGCCTCGCCGCCGGTGCCGGACGCGAACGGCGAGCCGTTCTCCATCCGCATCCGGAGCTGGACCGAGCCGCTCCCGGTCTGCCCCTGGCCGAGGCAGTCCATGTAGAACGCGGGGTCGAAGATCCCCTGGTGCTGCCGCACCGCTCCGGCGAAGAACGACGCCCACCCTTCGCCGTACGACAGACGGGGATCCTGGTCGCTCTGCGCGAACGTGTGCGATCCTCCGGGGCTGTCGCTGTCGGAGTAGACGTTGTGCAGGACGTGGCCGAACTCGTGCAGGACGACCATGTCGTCGAACCCGTCGTCGTCGGCCATGAAGAACTGGGTGCCGCTGGCGAACGAGCCGCCGCCGCCCGGCCAGTTGCCGCGGAGGTTCACCGGCGGGTTCGGGGCGCCCGCCGACTTCGCGTACTCGGTGCCGGCGACCATCTGGTCGAGGATGTTGAACGGGCCGCCCTGGTTCGAGCCGGAGAAGACCTTCTGCGCCGTGACGGTCCCGATGTCCAGGTTCGTCGAGAGGTCCCAGCCGGGGAAGACCTGCGACGACACCGAGTAGAGCGTGCCGCCCTGGGTCGTCACCCGGAGCCGGTTCGATCCGAACGCGTCGCTCCGCGCGTAGCAGCGGACCAGGAGGTCGCGGGTCCCGGTGCCGGCGACGCCGATCGAGATCGATCCGTCCTGCGCGGTCGACGAGGTCGCGAGCGCGGCCCCGGTCTGGTCGTCGATCACCTGCACCCGCGCCAGGCGGATCGGCAGGGTCGTCTCGGTGGCGGAGAAGCCGCCGCTGAACGTGAACGGCCGATCGACGTACCGGAACGTGCCGGTGACCGTGAGGTTCGCGTGCGCCGCGCCGGCCGCGAGGCCGACGGCGGCGAGGGAGAGGAGGACCGCCTTCGCCTTCATCGGTTGTCCCCCCCGGTCCGGAGGGCGGGGACGTCGAGCGAGACGACGCCGTCGCTCTCGACGAGCGGCAGGTCGGGCGTCGGATCGAGCGCCCCCCAGCCGAGCGTCCGCGTCGCGACGACCGTCTCCTCGAGGCCGTCGAGCTCGCCGCCGCTCGCCACGAACGTCAGCGCGGCGCGGATCGTGACGCGCCCGCCGGCGGGCCCCGCCGGCAGCCGGACGCGGGCCGAGCCGATCCGAGGATCGTGCCTCGTCACGCCGCGCGCGCGGACCCGACGGTCGTTCAGGATCCGGCCGCCGTCCGGCAGCTCGAGGGCGGTGTCGAGGCGGAGGCCGTCGATCCGGCTCGCGACGCGGTAGCGGACGAACGCCAGGCCGTCGGCGACCGACGCGTCGAGCACCTCGATGTCGATCGGCGCGTCCGGCTTGCAGCTGGCCGGACCGGAGACGAGGACGCCCCGATCGGGGGACGCGCCCCCGGGGAGGACGAGGCAGAGGACGGCGAACGCCGCCAGGGAGAGCGGGGGCTTCACGCGAGGGACTCCTTGGGCCGAGGAGCGGGCAGGGCCCTTCCATTCTACCCCGTCCGGGCGGGCACGGCCCCTCGCGAGCCGCAAACCATTGCCCGGAAGCGCCTTCGATCCACGAGGACGCTTCAGAGCTCGTGGAGCGCCGCCATCGCCGCGCCGAGCCGGTCCCGGAACGCCGGGTGGGCGATCGCGATGAGGGCGCGAGCCCGCGCGGGGATGCTCTTCCCGTGGAGGTCGGCGACGCCGTACTCCGTCGCCACCAGCTCGACGTGGGCCCGCGTCGTGACCACCCCCGCTCCGGGCTTCAGGGTCGGGACGAGGCGCGACGACGTCCCGCCCATCGCGGTCGAACGGAGGGCGATGATCGCGCGGCCGTCCTCCGCCACCGCGGCGCCGCGGATGAAGTCCATCTGGCCGCCGACGCCGCTGACGATCCGCGTGCCGACCGAGTCGGCGCAGACCTGGCCGGTCAGGTCGACCTCGATCGCCGAGTTGACCGCGACCATCCGGCGGAAGCGGCGGATGACCGAGATGTCGTTCGTGTAGTCCGCCGGGCGCATCTCGATCATCGGGTTGTCGTCGACGAACTCGAACAGGCGCTTCGTCCCGCTGACGAACGTCGAGACGATCTTCCCGCGATTGATCTCCTTGCGCGCGCCGGTCACGACGCCGCGCTCGACGAGGTCGACCACGACGTCGGTGAACATCTCGGTGTGGATGCCGAGGTCGCGCTTCCCCTCGAGGGCGCGGGCCACCGCGCAGGGGATCGCCCCGATCCCCATCTGCAGCGTCGCCCCGTCCGGCACGAACTCCGCGACGTGCTCGCCGATCCGCCGGGCCACGTCATCGATCTCCGGCGGCGGCGACTCGAAGAGCGGGTCGTCGACCTCCACCGCGAGGTCGATGTCGCTCACGTGGAGGATTCCGTCGCCGTGCGTCCGCGGGACGTTCGGGTTCACCTGCGCGATGACGAGCTTCGCCGCCGACGTCGCGGCGAGCGTGCAGTCGACCGAGGTCCCGAGCGAGCAGAACCCGTGCGCGTCGGGAGGCGAGACGTGCACGAACGCGGCGTCGAGGGGAAGCGACCCGCGGGTCAGGAGCGACGGCATGTCGGAGAGGAAGACCGGGATGTACTCCGCCCGCCCCTCGGCGATCGCCCGCCGCGCGTTCGGTCCGACGAACAGCGCCTCGTGGCGGAAGCTCGACGCGACCTCCGGTTCGAGATGCGGCGCCCGTCCGTCCACGTGGAGATGGACGACCCGCACGTCCTCGAGTTCGGACGCCCTCGCCACGAGCGCCCGGAGCAGCCGCTCCGGGGTCGCCGCCGCCCCCTGGACGAACACCCGCTCCCCGGACCGGATCGACTCGACCGCCTCCTCCGCCGGGACGATGCGTCGAAACGTCGCGCCCCCCCGCCCCGCTCGGCTCCGGCTCAA
>JBICIB010000765.1:0-2537 GCA_043101415.1 Planctomycetota bacterium JB042
GCGGAGGCCCGACGATCGCGTCGGTCCTGCGCGCCAGCGCCCTCTCCTTCCTTTCCTTCCTCTCGTTCCTCTCCTTCCTTCCTCCTCACCTCACCGTGACCAAGACCCCGTTCGTGGCCGAGAACCCCGTGACGGCGGCCGCGTCGGCGACGAACGCCTGCATCGCGAACGAGCCGCTCGAGACCGTGGTGGGGAGCATGGCGCTCAGGGAGACCCGGCCGGCGCCCGGCGACGAGCCGCCGAGCGGGACGGACAGGCCGGTCGGGGAGATCCCGGAGAGGAGGAGCGAGCATCCGCCGCCGATGGAGAGGTTCGCCGTGCCGGCGCCGAGGAGGATCAGGGCGTGGCTGCCGCCCAGGGCTCCCGTGACGTCGACCATCACCAGCGAGCCCGGCGTCGCGCAGCCGGTCCACGTGAGGGCGGGCACGTGGGTGCCGGTCCCCGGGCAGCCGGCGCCGTACACCTCGGCCGGCGCGCACTTCGCCGCGACGTCCGCGATCGAGCGGATCGCGGAGGCGCCGGAGATCTGGGCGCTGATCGCGGTCGCGGTCGCCGTCGCGGTGTCGACGGCGTACACGACGTCGGAGTTGCGGGAGAGGGCGTGGACCCCGCCCGACGTGACGTCCGACGCGAGGTCGAGCCCGTACGAGTCGTCCACTCCGGTCATCGTCCCCACCGAGGTCGAGTGGGCCGCGTCGACCCGATCGATCCGAATCAGCTCGGGGCCCGTCGCACCCTGGGCCGTCGAGTAGAGGTCGCCGGCGGCGTCGAACGCCAGGCCCGACAGGTTGCCGGCCAGGATGCCCCGGGGAGTCACGGCGCCGGTCGCGAGGTCGACCTCGTGGAACTTCACGTTGAGGGAGAGCCCGACGAAACCCGCGACCCAGGCCTTCGTCGCCGACGCGTCGATCGCGATCCCGACGTCCCCGGTCATGTCCGAGGCGACGTTCGCGACGAGCGACGCGATCATCGAGGACTCGTCGATCACGTACACGCCGTAGCCGGAGAAGAAGCCGGGCGCGACGGCGTAGAGCTCGCCGTCCGAGGCCCGGTCGACGGCGGCGAACCCGAACATCGGGCCGCCCAGGACGGTCCCCAGCAGCGTCGCCGAGTTCGCGTCCGTGTCGACGCGGTGCAGCTCGGAGGTCGCCGGGTCGAGGCCGACGAGGTCGACGGCGAGCGCCGAGGACGAGATCGCCAGGGAGAGCGCCGCCGCGGCGGCGGAAGAGGGGAGCGAGCGGTTCGAGATCGACATGACGGTGTCTCCGCGTCGAGGGGTTCGAGTCCGGGATCCGACCGACCCGGTTCCGGTGATCGTTTGGGGTCGGACGGGACGGGGGCGTTACCGGAATTCCCCCGGCCCTCCCGGGCGATCGTCCGGCGACCCGCTTGCCGCCGCCCGGGGACTCGACTACGGTCCGTCGACGGTCGCCGGCGGTGTCGTGCGCCCGTCCGGTCCGTCGAGGGCGATGAGGATGAGTGGAGACGACGCCGGGTCCGGGACGCGCGGGCCGTTCGCTCGGGTCGCCCGCGTCGGGGTCGTGCTCCTGGCGGCCGTGGCGGTGGCGGCCGTCGCCGCCTGGTGCGTCCTCGCCATCTACTTCTCGGACCTGCCGGGGCGCGGGGTCCGTCTGGGCGCCGCGACGGCGTTCGGCGTCGCGACGCTCGCCCTGTTCCTCGTCGTGCGGAATCGCCGGCTCGCCCTCGCCGGGTTCGGAGCCGGGTTCCTCGGGGTCCGCCTCGGGTGGAACGCGATCCCCGCCTCGAACGACCGGGACTGGCGGCCGGAGGTCGGCGTCCTCCCGGTGGTGGAGTTCGGCGAGGACGGACGGCACGTCACCGTGCGCGGCGTCCGGGACTTCGAGTATCGGACGGCCGACGACTTCACGCCTCGATACGACACGAGGACGTACGACCTCGACGGACTGAGGACGATGGACCTCGTGCTCTCGGACTGGGGCATCGGCGACGTGGTCCACACGATGCTGTCGTTCGGGTTCGAAGGCGACGACTACCTGGCCGTCTCGGTCGAGACGCGGCTCGAGCGCGGCGAGCCGCAGTCCGGACTCCGCGGTCTGTTCAAGCAGTACGAGCTGATCTACGTGCTGGCGGACGAGCGCGACCTGCTGCGACTGCGGACCGACTTCCGGGGGGAGGACGTCTACGTCTATCCGACGACGGTGACGCCGGCCGAGGCGCGCGTCGTGCTGACGGACATCCTGGAGACGGCCGGCGCCCTCCCCGCGGCGCCGCGCTTCTACAACACGATCACGCACAACTGCACGACGTCCATGCTCCCGCACCTGAAGAAGGCGCGCTGGATCGACACCTGCGACATCCGGTTCCTGTTGAACGGGCAGACGGTGGAGCGGGCGTACTCCCGCGGGACGATCCGCACGGACGTCTCCCTGGAGGAGACGCGCCGGCGCTTCCACGTCAACCGGTACCTCCGAGAGCCGTACGACGTGGCCGAGTACTCCCTCCTGATCCGGCCGTCGCGGCGGGAGCGCTGACGGGCCCGCCGACGAAAGGCCGGA
>JBICIB010000766.1:0-3866 GCA_043101415.1 Planctomycetota bacterium JB042
CGTCCTTTCCCGAGACGACCCACACCCTCCCGTTCCCCAGCCCTCCGATTTCTCCCACCAAAGCATCCGGGAATCCGTCTTGATCGACGTCTCCGGGCCCCGCGACCGACCATCCGAAGCCCGAATCGAGGGTTCCCGTGTGGACGGGGCCCGGGTCGAAGACGGACTGCGCCTCCGCGTGACGGGCCGAGACGGCGAGAAGGAGAACCAGGGCGAGCTCGGTTCGGATCGATGGCACGTTGGGCTCCCGGCCGAGGGCTTCGGTGTCGAAGGCTATCCGGGTTTCCGCACGGAGTCACGGCATGGAGGACTCCCGTGACCTGGCGGTTTCCGGGTCCGCCTCGGGGGAGGGCGTGGACGCAGCCCTCGCACGTTCGGCCGGCGATCACGACCATCGGCGGGCCGGTCGCGTGACGTCGGGAGACGTCGGAAGGGGACTTCGTCGCGTCCGTGGAGGTCGGGCGACCACCGTCTCGAATGGTCGGGGCGACTGGATTCGAACCAGCGACCTCTTGCTCCCAAAGCAAGCGCTCTAGCCAAGCTGAGCTACGCCCCGCGGTGCCGGACGTCGGCCAGCTTAACAGGTCCGGTGGGGGGGCGGAATCGGGCGGGTCTCAGCGGAAACGGCGGACGAGTCCGACGACGACGCCCCGGACGTCGGCGGCCTCGAGGTGGATCACCGGCATGGTCTCGTTCGACGGGCGGAGCTCCACCCCGTCGTCGGTGCGGAAGATCCGCTTCAGGGTCACCTCGGCGTCCGGGGTCGCGGCGACGACGATGTCTCCCTCCCTCGCGGTGCGCCTCCGGTCGACCAGCACGAGGTCGCCGTCGCGGATGTCGTCGCCGATCATGCTCTCGCCCCGCACGCGGAGGAGGTGGAGATCGGCCGGATCCCGGACACAATCGGTGAGCGCGAACTCCTCCGGGACCTCGAACGGGGACGACGGCCGGCCGGCCTCGACGACGCCGAGGACGGGAAGGGCGCGCCGACCGCCGGAGGACTCCGGCGCGTCGAGCAACTCGATCGATCGGGCGTGGTTGGGAGTGCGGCGGAGGGCTCCCTTGGCCTCGAGGCGCCGGACGTGCTCGAGGATCGTGACCTTCGACAGGCGGAAATGAGCCGCCATCTCCTCGAGAGTCGGAGCCACGCGATGGCGGCTCCGAAATCTCCGAATGAAGTCCAGGACCTCGAGCTGCCGCTTGGTGAAATACATCCGGCTCCGCGGACCCGATGGGCTCCGGTGGTGCTCCACCGGATTCGGTGGAGCGGCACCGGGAAGGTCCTGCGAGAGCCTAGACGAAGAGGAGAACCGCGAGAATCAGGGTCATGAGGAGAGCGGCGGCGCCGTCTCGGCCGAGGATGCTGCGCGTCATGGTGACCTCCGAATGCTTGCCGACAGGATGCCGAACGAATGCCGATCGCGAAGAGGGTAACCGAACGAAGGACGAACGCAAGCGCCTCGACCGGGTTTTTCGAGCTTCCTCCGTAAGCCAATGATGAGCAAGGAAATCGGTCAGCGAGAGGTGTCCCCCGGGTTCGCCGGCCCGCGGTACCTCGCGACGCGCCCGGAGGACTGCGCCTCGCTCGGCGCGGCGGACGTCGTGGTCATCGGGGGCGGGGTCGCCGGGCTGTGTGCGGCGCTCGAGGCGGCGCGGCACCGGAGCGTCGTCCTCGTCACCAAGGCCCAGCTCGAGGAATCGAACACCCGGTACGCGCAGGGCGGGATCGCGGCCGTCCTCGGGGAGGACGACTCGTTCGAGTCGCACGTCGCCGACACGCTCTCGGCGGGCGCGAACCTGTGCCACGAGGACGTCGTCGACTCGGTGGTCCGGCGCGCCCCGGCGGCGATCCAGCGGCTGATCGACCTCGGGGGGAGCTTCGATCGGGCGGACGACGGCCTCTCGCTCGCCATGGAGGGGGGGCACTCGGCCGGGCGGGTGATCCACGCGCGGGGGGACGCGACCGGACTCGAGGTGCAGAGCGTGCTCGAGTCGCGGGTCCGCGCCGAGTCCCGCATCCGGGTCCTCGAGAACACGTTCGCCGTCGACCTCGTCACGACGGACGGGGCGATCCGCGGCGTCGTCGTCCTCCCGCACCGCGGCCGCTTCACCCTCTTGCGGTGCCGGGCGGTCGTCCTCGCGTCCGGTGGCGCGGGGCAGATCTACCGCGAGACGACGAACCCCGCGGTGGCGACCGGGGACGGCGTGTCGATGGCGTTCCGGGCCGGCGCCGCTCTCCGCGGCCTCGAGTTCTTCCAGTTCCACCCGACGACCCTGTACGTCCCCGGCCTCCCGCGTTCTCTCGTCTCGGAGACGGTCCGCGGCGAGGGGGGGATCCTCCGGGATCGGAACGGCGTCCGTTTCATGCCGGACGTCCATCCGCAGGCGGAGCTCGCGCCGCGCGACATCGTCAGTCGCGCCATCCTGCGCCGCATCGTCGAGACCGGCGACACGTGCGGCTACCTCGACGTGACGCACCTCGACCCGGAGCACTTCCGCCGCCGCTTCCCCGGCATCTCCCGGGTGCTCGACGAGTACGGCATCGACTTCACGCGCGAGACGATCCCGATCCACCCGGCCGCCCACTACATGATCGGCGGCGTCGTCGCCGACGTCGAGGGTCGGACGACCGTGCCCGGCCTGTTCGCGGCGGGCGAGGTCTCCGCGACCGGCCTGCACGGCGCGAATCGACTCGCGTCGAACTCCCTCCTCGAGGGGCTCGTCTGCGGGGCGGCGGCGGGGCGGCTCGCCGCGGAGGTGAAGGCTCCGTCGTCCGAGCCGTACGACGAGGGGGAGCCTCCCCTGCGTCCGGCGCCGCCGTCGCTCGACCGACGCGACCTCTGGAACTCGCTCCGAGCGGTGATGTGGAAGCGGGTCTCGATCGAGCGGGACGAGATCTCCCTGAAGTTCGCGGTCGATCGGCTCGGCCGGTGGTCGGAGGTCCTGTTCCGAACCCGGTTCGAGTCGGCCGCCGACCTCGAGCTGATCAACGCGATGACGCTCGCCCGGCTCACCGCCGCGGCCGCCGGCCAGCGGACCGAGAGCCGCGGAACGCACTTCCGGACCGACCATCCGGAGCCGGACGACGAGCGGTGGCGGTGCGACCTCGTGCTGCGTCGCCGAGAGTGACGGCGACGAGTCCGGGTCCCTCCCCTCAGCGCGCGACCCAGACCGGCGTTCCGGTCTTCACGACCGTCTCGTCGGTCGGAGGAAGGTGGGGGTTGGCGAGGCGAAGCGCCTCGGTCCGGCCGGGGGCCCCATAAGCGCGTCGCGCGAGGTCGTGGAGCGTCTCGCCGTCCCTTGCCTCGAGCTTCTCCCAGACGTCGACCCGCAGCACGAGTTCCTGGCCGGCCGCCACCCGGTTCGGGTCGTCGAGGCCGGAGTCGCGGGCGACCTGCTCGATCGCGCGGGGCGAGGCCGTTCCGAGGTGGTTCATCACGACCGCACCGAGGACGTCCCCCTTCCGGACGACGTACCGGAACTCGTTCGGCGGGCGTCGCGGAGGGGCGGGACGATCGCTCGGCGAGGTCACGGGCAGCGGGACGGCGCCGTCGAGCGGCGGGCGGCGCCCCCCGTCGATCGGCTTCGCGTCCGCCTGCGCGGGGCGGTCGTCGGCCGGGGGGGCCGGCTCGGCGGGCGGTTCGCCGCCGATGACGACCCGGTAGACCGAGGACTCGACCTCGGACCAGGCGTCGGCGCCGCCGGCGTGCCGCAGGCGGCGCTCGACGAACACGACCCCGGCCACGACCACCAGGGTCAGGATCAGGAAGCCGATCGTCTTCCGTCGCACGCCGTCCCTCCCGCGTCTCCGCGCGCGCCGCCGGCGTCAGATGCCGGTCGGGGCCGCGGTCCAGATCGGAAGAGCA
>JBICIB010000767.1:0-9537 GCA_043101415.1 Planctomycetota bacterium JB042
CTGGCGAGGATCGCCGCGAAGAACCTCGGGTACGAGGGCGCCGAGGAGGTCCTCGCCGGTCCGACCGCCATCTGCTACGGCGGCGACTCGGTGGCGACCGTCGCGCGCAAGGTCCGCGACTTCGCCAAGGGGAAGCCGAGCCCGAAGGTGCGCGGCGGCCTCCTGGACAAGAAGGCGATCGGCATCGACCAGGTCGACACCCTGGCGAACCTCCCGACGCGCGAGGAGCTCCTCGCGCAGGTGATCGGGACGATCATCGCCCCGGCGACGCAGACGCTCGGCGCGATCGACGCCCTGCTGACCGCGATCCCCGGGCTGACGAAGGCCCTGGAAGAGAAGATCGGAGAGGGCGGAGAGGGGTAGAGACCGACCCCGCGCCGCTCGATCCTTCAGAAAATCATCCGAGAGAGTTGGAGAGCAGAAAATGTCGATGGACGCGATCAAGGAGAGGCTCGAGGCCCTTCCGGACGGCACGAGCAAGAACCTCCTGAACTCGATCGCCGGGATGTCGGTGCTCGAGCTCGCCGCCTTCAAGAAGGACTTCGAGGAGGTGTTCGACGTCGAGGCCGCCTCGGGCGGCGCGGTGATGATGGCCGCGCCGGCGGGCGGCGGGGACGCCGGTGGCGCCGCCGAGAAGACCGAGTTCGACGTCGTCCTGACGTCGGCCGGCGACAAGAAGATTCAGGTCATCAAGGCGGTCCGGGAGATCTCGGGCCTCGGCCTCAAGGAGGCGAAGGACCTGGTCGAGGGCGCGCCGAAGGCGGTCAAGGAAGGGCTCCCGAAGGAGGAGGCCGAGAAGATCAAGGCGCAGCTCGAGGATGCCGGAGCGAGCGTGGAGCTGAAGTAGGGCGCGCGGTTGTCCTTTTTCGCACCGCGTTCATCCCGAGGCCCCGGATGAGGGGGAATGGACTCCGTCCGTCCATTCCCCCCGACCGCGTTTGATCCCGTCCCGCTCGACCCGGCTCGAAGCCCGCCCCGGCTCGTCTCCCGAGGAGTGAAATGGAAGTCAAGAAGTTCGGTTCGTTCCACTCGATCATCGACGTTCCGAACCTGACCGAGATCCAGACGAAGTCGTTCGAGGACTTCCTCCAGCCCGACGTCCCGTTCAACCGCCGGGACGAGCACGGGCTCGAGGCGATCCTGCGAGAGACGTTCCCGATCCACTCCTACGACAAGACGATGGCGCTCGAGTACCTCGGGTACGAGCTCGGGCGGCCGCGCTACTCGTCGGACGAGTGCCGGGTCCTCGGTCAGACGTTCGGCATGCCGTTCAAGATCCGGGTGAAGCTCGACAAGCCGGACCCGGTCGAGGAGTGGGTCTATCTCGGCGAGATCCCGATCATGGTCGGGGGCGGCGAGTTCATCGTGAACGGTTCGGAGCGGGTGATCGTCTCCCAGCTCCACCGCTCGCCCGGCGTCGACTTCTCCGTCGACGTGCTGCCCGGGGACAAGAAGATCCACTCGTGCTGGATCATCCCGGAGCGCGGCTCGTGGATCGAGCTCGCGGTCTCCAAGAAGGACGTCCTCACGATCAAGATCGACCAGAGCGGTCGGTTCCCGGCGACGATGTTCCTCCGCGCGATGGCGGAGGAGTACGGCACGAACGCCGCGATCATCCGCCTCTTCCACCAGACGAAGACGGTCAAGATCGGCGGGCCGAAGGAGACGGAGAAGAAGCTCCTGAACCGGGTCGTGGTCGACGACGTGGTCGACGCGGCGACGGGAGAGGTCGTCATCCCGCACGGCACGCCGGTGACCCAGGAGCAGATCGAGGCGATCCTCCAGTCGGGGATGAAGAGCGTCGAGGTCGTCGAGGACGTCGACGATCCGCTCATCCTCAACACGCTCCGCGAGGACGACACCGACGGCTACGAGAACGCCCTGCTGCGGATCTACAACCGGCTCCGCCCCGGGAACCCGCCGAACCTCGAGAAGGCGAAGGACCTGTTCAACGAGCGGTTCTTCGACGCCGCCCGCTATCGCCTCGGCCGGGTCGGCCGCTTCCGCATCAACCGGAAGTACCGCCAGGACGTCTCCGAGGCGGAGATGACGCTCCACCGGGACGACATCGTCAACTCGACCCGCTACATCCTGAACCTGCGCGAGAGCAAGGGCGAGGTGGACGACATCGACCACCTCGGGAACCGGCGGGTCCGGACGATCGGCGAGCTCGCCGGCGACGAGTTCCGCAAGGGGTTCCTGAAGCTCCGCCGCACCGCGCAGGAGCGGATGAACCTCGAGTCGATCGAGACCGCGACGCCGCGGACCCTGATCAACTCGAAGACGATCTCGTCCGCGATCGAGTACTTCTTCGGCCGCGGCGAACTCTCGCAGGTCGTCGACCAGACGAACCCGCTCTCGCAGCTCACGCACGAGCGGCGGCTCTCCGCGCTCGGCCCGGGCGGCCTGAACCGGAAGCGCGCCGGCTTCGAGGTGCGCGACGTCCACATCAGCCACTACGGCCGCATCTGCCCGATCGAGACGCCCGAAGGGACGAACATCGGGCTGATCGCGTCGCTCTCGATCTACGCCACGATCGACGAGTACGGCTTCCTCGTGACGCCGTACCGCGTGATCAAGAGCGGCAAGCTGACCGAGGAGGTCGCCCTCCTCCGCGCGGACGAGGAGTTCGAGTCGATCCTCGCGCCGGCGGACACCGAGGTCGACGCCAAGAAGAAGATCATCGACGAGCGCGTCCTCTGCCGCGTCGCCGGCGACTTCACGATCCGTCCGCGGGAAGACGTCCAGTACATGGACATCTCCCCGCAGCAGCTCGTCGGAGTCTCCGCGTCGCTGATCCCGTTCCTCGAGCACGACGACGCGAACCGCGCGCTCATGGGCTCGAACATGCAGCGGCAGGCGGTGCCGCTCCTGCAGGCCGAGCCGCCGCTGATCGCGACCGGCATGGAGAAGGCCGTCGCCCGGAACTCGGGCATGGTCGTCGTGTCGCGCCTGAACGGCACGGTCGCGTACGCCGACTCGACCATGATCCGGGTCAAGGCGGACCGGACGAGCGAGGAGCAGGAGTACCACCTGCGGAAGTTCGTCGGCCTGAACGAGAAGACCTGCCTCAACCAGCGGCCGATCGTCCGTGAGGGGGACAAGGTGAAGGCGGGCGACGTGATCGCCGACGGCGCCTGCACCCGCCAGGGCGAGCTCGCGCTCGGCCGGAACCTCCTCGTCGGGTTCATGATCTGGGACGGCTACAACTTCGAGGACGCCATCATCGTGTCGGAGCGGCTGGTGCGGGACGACGTCTACACGTCGATCCACATCAACGAGTTCGACGTGGAGATCCGCGAGACGAAGCTCGGCCGCGAGGAGTTCACCCGGGACATCCCGAACGTGTCGGAGAAGGCGCTCCGGAACCTCGACGAGACCGGCGTCATCCAGAGCGGCACGCGGGTCGCGCCGGGCGACATCCTCGTCGGCAAGGTCTCGCCGAAGTCGAAGTCCGAGCTGACCCCCGAGGAGAAGCTGCTCCACGCCATCTTCGGCCGGGCCGGCGAGGACGTGAAGAACGACTCGCTCGAGGTCCCGTCCGGCGTCGAGGGGATCGTGGTCGACACGGTCAAGCTCTCCCGCACGATCGACACCTCGGACGAGCAGTCGCTCCGGAACCTGCGCCTCATCAAGGCGGCGGAGAAGGAGTTCCTGCAGACGTTCCGCACCGAGCTGACCGCGCTCCTCGAGGAGATCGGCGACGAGTGCGGGGTGAAGGTCGCCGACCCGAACACCAAGAAGCAGGTGAAGGTCGACGACCAGGCCCCGTACGCCGAGCTGCGCCGGATCCTCGACGTCGTGCGCGAGGCGTGCCTCGAGAACTACAAGCCGACGGGGCCGGGGCAGAAGGCGTACCGCATCTTCCGGCGCCACGCGGACAACATCGACGTCCAGGAGAACGAGAAGAACAAGCTGGTCAACAAGCTCTCGCGCGGCGACGAGCTGCCGACCGGCGTCCTCGAGATGGTGAAGGTCTACCTCGCCACGAAGCGCCACCTCTCGGTCGGCGACAAGATGGCGGGGCGGCACGGCAACAAGGGCGTGATCTCCAAGATCCTCCCGATGGAGGACATGCCGTACCTCGAGGACGGGACGACCCTCGACATCCTCCTCAACCCGCTCGGCGTGCCGAGCCGCATGAACGTCGGGCAGATCCTGGAGACGCACCTCGGGTGGGCCGCCAAGAAGCTCGACTTCCAGGCGGTGACGCCGGTGTTCGACGGGGCGAGCGAGGAGGAGATCGAGCACGAGCTCGAGCGCGCGGGCCTGCCGGTCGACGGCAAGGTCACGCTGTTCGACGGCCGCACCGGCCGCCCGTTCGACCAGCAGGTCACGGTCGGCTACCTGTACATGCTGAAGCTGCACCACCTGGTCGACGACAAGGTCCACGCGCGAGCGACCGGGCCGTACTCGCTGATCACGCAGCAGCCGCTCGGCGGCAAGGCGCGCTTCGGCGGGCAGCGCTTCGGCGAGATGGAAGTCTGGGCCCTGGAGGCGTACGGCGCCGCCAACATCCTCCAGGAGCTCCTGACCGTGAAGTCCGACGACGTCGAGGGCCGGACCCGGATCTACGAGGCGATGGTGAAGGGGAACAACATCCTGGAGTGCGGGACTCCGGTGTCGTTCCACGTCCTCACCAACGAGATCCGCGGGCTGGCGCTCAACATGGAGCTGCACAAGCGGCGCGTGCTGTAGCGCGCGCGAGCGGAGTGAGTCGGACGAGTGAGAGGCCCCGCCGCGGCGGGGTGAATCGGGCGCCCCTTCCGGGCGGGGGCGCCGAGCGGGCCTGAAGAGCTAAGGAGACCGGCGTGTTCGAATCGACGACGCAGCCGAACCGGGTGAACGACTACACCTGCGTGAGCATCCGCCTCGCCTCTCCGGAGGACATCCGCGGATGGTCCTACGGCGAGGTGAAGAAGCCGGAGACGATCAACTACCGGACGTACCGCCCCGAGAAGGACGGTCTGTTCTGCGAGAAGATCTTCGGCCCGACGCGCGACTGGGAGTGCGCCTGCGGCAAGTACAAGGGGATCAAGCACAAGGGGATCATCTGCGAGCGCTGCGGCGTCCAGGTGACGACCTCGAAGGAGCGCCGCAAGCGGATGGGGCACATCAACCTCGCCGCGCCGGTCGCCCACATCTGGTTCTTCAAGGAGATGCCGTCCCGCATCGGCAACCTCCTGGACATCAAGGTCGCCTCGCTCGACAAGGTGATCTACTTCCAGGAGTACATCGTCATCGAGCCGGGGAACACTCCGCTGAAGGAGATGCAGCTCCTGACGGAGGAGGAGTACCGCAAGGCGCGCGCCCAGTTCGGCGACGCGTTCGACGCCGACATGGGCGCCGAGGCGGTCAAGAAGATGCTGACCAGCCTCGACCTGAAGGCGCTGTCGGTCGACCTCCGCGAGGAGCTGAAGACGACCCGGTCGAAGCAGCGGAAGAAGGACATCATCAAGCGGCTGAAGACCGTGGAGATGCTCCGCGACTCGCCGAACCACTCCGAGTGGATGGTCCTCGACGTCATCCCGGTCATCCCGCCGGACCTGCGCCCGCTCGTCCTGCTCGAGTCCGGGAACTTCGCGACGTCCGACCTGAACGACCTGTATCGGCGCCTCATCAACCGGAACAACCGGCTGAAGAAGCTGCTCGACCTGAACGCGCCCGAGGTGATCATCCGCAACGAGAAGCGGATGCTCCAGCAGTCGGTCGACGCGCTGTTCGACAACGGCCGCTGCCGCCGCCCGGTGCTCGGGTCGTCGAACCGGCCGCTCAAGTCGCTCACCGACATGATCAAGGGGAAGCAGGGACGCTTCCGCGAGAACCTGCTCGGGAAGCGCGTCGACTACAGCGCCCGGTCGGTCATCGTCGTCGGCCCCGAGCTGAAGCTGCACCAGTGCGGCCTGCCGAAGAAGATCGCGCTGGAGCTGTTCCAGCCGTTCATCATCCGGCGGCTGAAGGAGCTCGGCTTCGCGGACACGATCAAGTCCGCGAAGAAGATGCTCGAGCGGAAGGACACCGAGGTCTGGGACATCCTCGAGGAGGTGATCCACGAGCACCCGGTCCTGCTGAACCGCGCGCCGACGCTCCACCGGATGGGGATCCAGGCGTTCGAGCCCGTCCTGATCGAGGGGAACGCCATCAAGCTGCACCCGCTGGTCTGCCAGGGGTTCAACGCCGACTTCGACGGCGACCAGATGGCGGTCCACCTGCCGCTCTCGTTCGAGGCGCAGGTCGAGGCGGCGACGCTGATGCTGTCGACGAACAACATCTTCTCGCCCGCGCACGGCAACCCGATCATCACGCCGAGCCAGGACATCGTCCTCGGCTGCTCGTACCTGACGCACGAGCAGGAGGCGCAGCGGGGACAGGACAAGACGTTCCAGTCCGACCTCGAGGTGTTCCGCGCCTACGGCGACGGCAAGGTCGCGATCCACGCCCGGATCAAGGTCCGCATGCCCGAGGGGACGCTCGTCAAGCAGAAGCCGGGGACCGACGCGCTGGTCGTCAAGAACCGGACCGCCGAGCTGGCCGCGATGTCGGTCGAGGAGCGCGCCGCGAAGGGGCTCCTGATGAACCCCGTCGAGACGACGGTCGGGCGCGTCATCTTCAACGACATCCTCAGCTCGGAGTCGGCGTACTACAACTACTCGATGACGAAGAAGGAGCTCAACCGGATGATCGGTGAGTTCTTCAAGCTGCTCGGCCGCGGGCGGACCATCGAGATGCTCGACGACCTGAAGGACCTCGGCTTCAAGAGCGCGACCCTCGCCGGGCTGTCGTTCTCGACGCACGACCTCCGGGTCCCGCCGCGGAAGTGGGAGATCATCGAGGCGACCGGCAAGCAGGTCGCCGAGATCCAGAGCCGGTTCGAGAAGGGGATCATCACCGAGGGCGAGCGGTACAACCAGGTCATCGACCTCTGGACCCACGCCCGCGAGATGGTCGGCGAGGAGATGATGAACGAGCTCAAGAACGACACCCGCGACGGGCTGCCGTACTTGAACCCGATCTACATCATGTCGTCGTCCGGCGCGCGAGGCTCGATGGAGCAGATCCGGCAGCTCGCCGGGATGCGCGGCCTGATGGCGAAGCCGTCGGGCAAGATCATCGAGACGCCGATCCAGGCGAACTTCCGCGAGGGGCTGAAGGTCCTCGAGTACTTCTCGTCGACCCACGGCGCCCGGAAGGGGCTGGCGGACACCGCGCTGAAGACCGCGGACTCCGGCTACCTGACCCGGAAGCTCGCGGACGTCGCCCAGAACGTCGTCGTCACGATGCACGACTGCGGCACGATCAACGGCATGGCGAAGGCCGCGGTCTACAAGGGCGACAAGGTCGACATCCCGCTCTGGCTGCAGATCCGCGGCCGGGTCGCCCGGTCGCCGATCGTCGACGTCGTGACCGACGAGGTCGTCGTCAAGGAAGGCGACCTGATCTCCGAGGAGGTGGCGCGGAAGATCGAGTCGCTCGGGTACGAGAAGATCCGCGTGCGCAGCCCGCTCACGTGCGACGCCGCGCTCGGGGTCTGCGCCCTCTGCTACGGCATGGACCTCTCGCGCGGCAAGCTCGTCGAAGAGGGGCTGGCGGTCGGGATCATCGCCGCCCAGTCGATCGGCGAGCCGGGGACGCAGCTCACGATGCGGACGTTCCACATCGGCGGCGCCGCGGCCCGCAGCCTCGCGACCTCGGACATCAAGGCGCGCCGCGCCGGCTACCTGAAGCTCGAGGGGCTGAAGGTCGTCAACAACGGCGAGGAGGACGTCGTCCTCGACCGGAACGGCGAGCTGATCATCGTCGACAAGAAGGACCGCGAGCTCGACCGCTACGAGGTCCCGCTCGGCACGATCCTGCGCAGCAAGGACGGCGACCAGGTCCGCGCCGGGACGATCATCGCGAAGTGGGACCCGCACAACACGCCGATCCTCGCCGACCGGCCCGGCAAGCTCCGCTTCGAGGACCTCGTCGACGGCAAGACCTTCAAGGAGGAGAAGGACCAGTCCGGCGTCCTCCGGAAGATGGTCATCGAGCACAAGGGCGACCTGCACCCCCAGATCGTCATCGAGGACGACCAGGGGAACCCGCTGATCTACTACCCGATCCCCGAGAAGGCGTACATCGAGGTCGACAACGGCCAGAAGGTGAAGCCGGGAACGCTCCTCGCGAAGACGCCGAAGGAGACCGGCGGGACCGACGACATCACCGGCGGTCTGCCGCGCGTCACCGAGCTGTTCGAGGCGCGCCGGCCGAAGGAGCCGGCGGTGATGGCCGAGATCGACGGGACCGTCGAGATCGTCAAGGAGATGAAGCGGGGCAAGCGGACCATCCTCGTCCACGCCGAGGGGGGCGTGGTCCACGAGCACCTCGTGCCGCACGGCAAGCACCTGCGCGTCCAGTCGGGCGACCGGGTGAAGGCCGGGCAGCCGCTCATCGAGGGTCCGCTGATCCCGCACGACATCCTGCGGATCAACGGCGACGAGGCGGTCCAGCAGTACCTCCTCCGAGAGGTCCAGAACGTGTACCGCTCGCAGGACGTGACGATCGACGACAAGCACATCGAGATCGTCCTCGGCCAGATGATGCGGAAGGTGCGGGTCGAGGAGCCGGGCGACAGCGACCTGCTGCCGGGCATCCTGATCGACAAGTTCCGGTTCCGCTCCATCCACGACGCCCTCGGCAAGGAGAAGAAGAAGCGGCCGAAGGCGGAGCCGATGCTCCTCGGGATCACGAAGGCGTCGCTGCAGTCGGACTCCCTGATCAGCGCCGCGTCCTTCCAGGAGACGACGAAGGTCCTCACCGAGGCCGCCCTCGCCGGCAAGAAGGACGAGCTGATCGGCCTGAAGGAGAACGTGATCCTCGGCGCCATGGTCCCGACCGGAACCGGCTTCAAGGACTACCACTGGACCAAGATCAAGAAGAACGTCGCCCCGCCGGCCCAGAAGCCGGAGGTCGACGTCGAGCCCGCCGAGACGCCGGGCGGGGACACCGGCACCTCGGCGGCGTAGGGAGAGCGGGGCCGGTGGGGGCCTCCGGGGAGCTCCGCTCCCTCCCCGGCCCCCAGCCTCCAGTCCCGTTTCCCCTTGCGTGATCGGCTTCGATCCTGTTGAATCCCGAGCTTCGTCTCTGCATCGGAAAGCACCTTCCCATCCATGCCCACGATCAACCAACTGGTTCGTAAGGGTCGGCGCCTGGAGAAGATCCGGAGCAAGGCGCCCGCGCTCGACACCTGTCCGCAGCGCCGGGGAGTCTGTCTCCAGGTCAAGATCATGACGCCGAAGAAGCCGAACTCGGCGCTCCGGAAGATCGCCCGTGTGAAGCTCTCCAACGGCAAGGAGATCACGGCCTACATCCCGGGGGAGAAGCACAACCTCCAGGAGCACTCGATCGTGCTCGTGCGAGGCGGCCGCGTGCGCGACCTGCCGGGTGTTCGGTACCACGTCATCCGCGGCACGCTCGACGCGTCCGGGGTCGACGGGCGCCGCCAGGGCCGGTCGAAGTACGGGACGAAGCGTCCGAAGTCCTGAATCGAGTTCCAGG
>JBICIB010000768.1:0-2677 GCA_043101415.1 Planctomycetota bacterium JB042
CGCCGGGGATCCCGGTCGCGACCGTCGCGATCGGCAAGATGGGCGCCACGAACGCCGCGCTGCTGGCGGTGCAGATCCTCGCCGGCGCGGACGAGGCCCTGGCGGCCCGCTTCGCCGCGGACCGCGCCGCCATGAAGGCGAAGGTCGCCGAGAAGGACGCCGCCGTCCGCGCGCGGTACCCTGCCGGCTGAGTTCCGCGCGGCCGCGTCGCGGCCGCGCCGTCCGTCCCCCGAGAGGATCCCATGCCGATCGCCACGATCGAGTGGGTCGGAGACGCCTCCGGCCACGCCCGTCTCATCGAGCAGACGCTCCTGCCGAAGGAGCTGAAGTACGTCGACATCGCGACGAAGGAAGCGATGTGGGACGCGATCAAGCGGCTCGCCATCCGCGGCGCCCCCGCCATCGGCATCGCCGGCGCGTTCGGGACGGTGATCGGCCTGCAGGAGTCCTCGGCGACGACGCCCGAGGCGTTCGACGCCGACGTCGCGCGGGTCACCGACTACCTCGCCTCCTCGCGCCCGACCGCGGTGAACCTCTTCTGGGCGATCGACCGGATGCGGCGGAAGGCGGCCGAGGTCCGGACGCTCCCGCTCGACGAGGCGCGCGAGGCGCTCCTCGCCGAGGCGCGGACGATCCTCGAGGAGGACCGCGACATCTGCCGCCGCCTCGGCGAGCACGGCGCCCCGCTCGTCCCCGAGGGGCGCGCCTGCCTCACCCACTGCAACGCCGGCGGCCTCGCCACGGCCGACTACGGGACCGCGCTCGCCGTCTTCTTCAAGGCGGACGAGCTCGGCAAGAAGTTCAAGGTGTTCGTCGACGAGACCCGCCCGCTCCTCCAGGGCGCCCGGCTCACGGCCTGGGAGCTGAAGGAGGCGGGGATCGACGCGACCCTGATCTGCGACAACATGGCCGGCGTGGTGATGCGCGACAAGGACGTCGGCGCGGTGTTCGTCGGCGCCGACCGCGTGGCCGGGAACGGCGACGCCGCGAACAAGATCGGCACCTACTCGGTCTCCGTCCTCGCCAAGGAGCACGGCGTCCCGTTCTACGTCGTCGCCCCCCTCTCGACCTTCGACCTCTCCCTCGACCACGGCTCGAAGATCCCGATCGAGGAACGCGACCCGAAGGAGGTGACCGACGGCTTCGGCCCGAGCACCGCCCCCGACGGCGTCGACGTCTACAACCCCGCCTTCGACGTCACCCCGAACGCGAACATCACCGGCATCGTCACCGAGTTCGGCGTGATCGAGAAGCCGAACCTCGAGAAGGTGCGCGCGTTCTTCGAGGAACACGCTCCCGAGAGAATCGCTGCTCTTCCCTAGCGGGAGGGACGGGCCGAGGGCACCTCCTGAGGGCGCTGGTGTCGAACGCGCTCGGCGCCCTCCGCACGACCGGCTCGCGGCGTCACCCTCGTGACTCGGGCGACAGGGGACCGGACACCGGGGAACGGGAGAGGGAGGGGAAGACCGGGGAACGGGAAGCCGGGATCGCGGAGAACCGGGGAAGGGGCACGGGCAACGGACACCGGACCCGTCCGCCCCGGCCCCCGGTGCCCGGCCACCCGGTCGCCCGTTTCCCGGCCCTCCTCTCCCCCTCCCGATCCCCGGCGTCCGGCGCCCGGCGCCCGGCTCCGTTGCGACCGATCACGGCACCGACGCCGCTCTCCCGTCCGCCCTCCAGACTCCGGCTCCGAGGCGCCGACCTCCCCCCTCCGCGCCAGCGACCTCTCCCCTGCTCTCCCCTGCTCTCCCCTGCTCTCCCCTGCTCTCCCGTGCTCCCCCTCCAATTCCGGCCTAAAGATCCCCCAGCCCCATCGCGAAGAGAAGAACCGAAGGAGGAACCGTCCCGTCCCCAGTGGCCGGTCGTCACCCCTTCGTGCGTCCCGGCCTCGCTGTCCCTCCGGAGCCGGATCATGCCCAAGAAGCGTTCGTCGCGTCGCTCGTCCAAGTCGCAGAGCAGCGAGTCGATCCTCGCCACCCTCCCGAAGCAGATCTCCGACAACGCGGACGACGCGGAGACGCTCGAGTTCCTGCAGGCGATCGACGCCTGGAAGCGGGCCTCCGGACGGCAGTTCCCGAGCTGGACCGAGGTGCTCGGGATCCTGAAGTCGATCGGGTACACCAAGACGGGCTGACGCGCACGGGCGCACGGGTCGCGCGGAGGTCGGGGAGCGACGCGGGGCCGGGCGTAGCGTCGGGCGGCCGCGCGGGTTGCGGCGGGTCGGCCGGGCGGACGGTCGGGGCGGGCGTGACCGGCGCTCGCGGGGGAGGTCTCGAGAGACGTCGCCGCCGTCCCTCGAACCCTCGGAGGTCCCCGTGCCCTGGTCCCGCCTCATCCTGCTCGCCGCCGTCGCCGCGTTCGCGCCGACGGCCGACGCCGACGTCTCGTACCGATCGCTCACCTCGAAGGAGAAGGAGCGCGCGTTCTACGCCGAGGGGGGACGGCGCTGGAAGCACCGGCGCGTCCACCTCCACGTCCCGGCCGCGAGGCTCCTCGCCAAGGCGGAGAAGGTGAAGCGGCGGCGCGGGGGGACGGTCCTCGTGTTCGACAACCGGACCGTCCCGCTGGTCGTGAACCCGAAGAGCGTCTACTTCCGGAAGATGCTCCAGCGCGCCCGGCGCGGCGGCCACGTCTGCGTGAAGGGGACGGTCCTCGACGACCCGCGCGGCGGGAGCGG